>JAEVHO010000012.1 GCA_016802835.1 Micromonospora sp. ATA32
CTTGGCGATCAGCCGGGGCAGCGCCGACTCCGACGACGAGGTCGACAGGATCAGCAGGAACTCCCGACCCAGGTAGCGCAGCAGCTGGAAGATCGAGACACCGGAGACGAAGCGCAGCAGCAGGCCGAGCACCACCACCACGAAGATCAGACAGGTGGCGTAGAAGCCCAGCATGATCTGGGCCAGGCTCTTCAGGGCGTCCATCCCGGTCGCGCCGACCACCGCGGCCATCGCGCCGAACGCGCCGATCGGGGCCAGCCACATGATCATCGCCAGCACCTTGAAGACCACCCGCTGCAGCAGGCCCACGGCCCGCAGCACCGGCTCGCCCCGCGTACCGAGGCTCTGCACGGCGAAGCCGACCAGCAGCGCGACGAGCAGCGTCTGGAGCACCTCGCCCTCGGTCAGGGCGGAGAGCAGGGAGGTCGGGATCACGCCGAGGAGGAAGTCCACCGTCCCGCCGCTCTTGTCACCGGCGGCGGCCTTGCCCGCGCCGGCCACGTCCGGGCCCAGGTCCAGGCCGGAGCCGGGGTGGATGAGGTTGCCGACCACCAGTCCGATCGCCAGCGCGACGGTGGACATCACCAGGAAGTAGCCGAGGGCGAGGCCGCCGACCTTGCCGACCTTGGCCGCCTGCCGGACGGATCCGACACCGAGGGCAATCGTGCAGAAGATGACCGGGCTGATCATCATCTTGATCAACGCGACGAAGCCGGTGCCGAGCGGCTTCAGCTCCTTGCCGACCTCGGGTGCGGCGAGGCCGACCACGACGCCGGCCACGACGGCCAGGATGACCGCCAGGTAGAGGTAACGGGTCCGGTCCCGGCGGGCGGGCCGGGCGACCGCGGGAGTGGTGGTGGTGGTGTCCATGCCCACAATGTGAAGCGGATCTCTACACAAGGCACCCTTGCGTTCATTCTGTTCACCCCTGTGACTCGCGGCCGAAATCGGAACCTGACCGGTGCGCCACACTTGCGGGCGGAAGCCGAGCGGTACGAGGAGGTGGACGTGGCCCGACGCCAGTGGAGCATCGCGGGGCAGCTGTTCGCCGTCCAGGCCGTGGTGGTGACCCTGCTCGTCCTGGCCGCGGCGGCGGGCGCGGTCTGGCTCGCCCGGGCCGACTCCCGGCAGGCGGCGGAGGATGAGGTGCTCGCCGTGGCGCAGACCGTGGCCCGCTCCCCCGACGTCCGCCGGGCCCTGGCCGCCGCCGACCCGGCGGCCACCCTGCAGCCGTACGCCGAATCCACCCGGGTGGCGACGGGCACCGACTTCGTGGTGGTGATGGCCCCCGACCGGACCCGGTACTCGCACCCGCACCCCGAGCGGATCGGCCGGCCGTTCGTCGGAGACATCGGGCCCGCCCTCGCCGGCCGGCCGTTCACCACGACCAACGTCGGCACGCTCGGCGAGTCGGTGCGCGCGGTGGTCCCGGTGTACGGCGACGACCGCCGGATCATCGGCCTGGTCTCGGTCGGCATCACCACCCAGGCGATCAACCGCAAGCTGCTCGGCCAGCTGCCGGTGCTGCTCGGCGCCGCCGCCCCGGCGCTCGCCCTCGCCGCCACCGGCTCCTGGCTGCTCAGCCGCCGGCTCCGGCGGCAGACGCACGGCCTCGGGCCCGCCCAGATGACCCGGATGTACGAGTACTACGACGCGGTCCTGCACTCGGTGCGTGAGGGGCTGGTGGTGCTGACCACCGACCGCCGGGTGGCGCTGGTCAACGACGAGGGCCGCCGGCTGCTCGGGCTCGACGAGGATTTGACGGGTGACGGACCGGCCGGTGGCCGGGATCGACCTGCCGCCCGCGGTGGCCGAGCTGCTGACCTCCGGCCGGGACGCGCACGACGAGCCGGTGCTGGCCGGCGACCGGGTGCTGGTGGCCAACCAGCGGACCACCCGGTTCGAGGGGACCGTCCTCGGCACCGTGCTGACCCTGCGCGACCAGACCGAGCTGCGCAACCTGGCCAGCGAGCTGGACTCGGTACGCGCGCTGACCGAGGCCCTGCAGGCCCAGACCCACGAGTCGGCGAACCGGCTGCACACCGTGCTGACCCTGGTGGAGCTGGGCCGCGGCGACGAGGCCGTCCGGCTCGCCACCCGGGACCTGGCGCTGGCCCAACAGCTCACCGACCGGGTGGTCGGCGCGGTGACCGAGCCGGCGCTGGCCGCCCTGCTGCTCGGCAAGTCGGCGCAGGCCGGCGAGCGCGGCGTGGACCTGGTGATCGAGCCGGACTGCCGGCTCGACGACAGTCCGCTGCCCGCCGCCGACCTGCTCACCGTCGTCGGCAACCTGGTGGACAACGCGCTGGAGGCAGTGTCCGGCAACGAACCGCCGCGCCGGGTACGGGTCTTCGTCGGCACCGCCGACGACGAGATCGTCGTCCGGGTCGGCGACAACGGCCCCGGGCTGGACCCCGACCGGGTGGCGGACGCGTTCCGGCGCGGTTGGTCGACGAAGAGCGCCGGCCGCGGGCTCGGCCTGGCGCTGGTCGGTCAGGTGGTCCGCCGGCACGGTGGCCGGTCCGACGTGGGCCGCTACGACGACGGTGGGACCGTGTTCACCGTCCGGCTGCCGATCCGGGCGGGCCGGTCGTGACCGACATCCGGGTGCTGGTGGTGGAGGACGAGCCGCTGCAGGCGGAGGCGCACAAGGCGTACACCGAGCGGGTGCCCGGCTTCGTGGTGGTCGGGGTGGTGCACACCGCGCGGGAGGCGATGGCGGCGCTGCGGCGCCGGGCCGGCGCCGATGTCGACCTGGTGCTGCTCGACTTCCGGCTGCCCGACCTGCACGGCCTGGACGTCTGCCGGGCCCTGCGGGCGGCGGGCAGCAGCGTCGACGTGCTCGCGGTGACCTCGGCCCGGGACCTGGCCGTGGTCCGCACCGCCGTCTCGCTCGGGGTGACCCACTACCTGCTCAAGCCGTTCACCTTCGCCGCCTTCCGCGACAAGTTGGAGCGGTACGCCGACTACCGGCGCCAGGCGCTCGCCGAGGGCGAGGTCGCCGCCCAGCACCAGGTGGACCGGATGTTCGCCACCCTGCGCGGCGCGGCGGGGCACACCCTGCCCAAGGGGCTGGACGTGCAGACCTTGAACCGGGTGCTCGCCGCGCTCACCGAGGGAGCCGGGCTCTCCGCGACCGAGGTCAGCCGGGAGACCGGCATCTCCCGGGTCACCGCCCGGCGGTACCTGGAATATCTGGTCAGCATCGAGCGGGTGGCGCGGACCCCCCGCTACGGCACGCCCGGCCGGCCGGAGGTCGAATACCGGCCGGTGTGACCGGGCGCGGTCAGGCGCGGGCGTCAGCTGACGTTGGCCGGGCCGAGCACGCTCTTCAGGTCGCCCATCAGCGCGGTGGTGGCCGCCACCCGGAACGGGCCGAGCCGCAGGGTGGTCGTCTTGCCGCCGTTGAGCAGCTTGACGTGCACCTCGGTGTCCCCCGGGTGCAGCACCAGGGTCTCCTTGAGCCGCTCCACCAGCGGCGGCGTGCACCGGTGCACCGGGATGGTGAGGGTGACCGGCTTGTTGGCCGGGTTGCTGCTGACGTCCGGCATGGACATGTCCATCGCCATGATCCGCGGGGTGTCGTCGCGGCGGTCCACCCGCCCCTTGACCACGACGATCGCGTCCTCGGCGATGTACTGGCCGATCACCTCGTAGGTGTTCGGGAAGAACAGCGTCTCCACCCCGCCGGCGAGGTCCTCCAGGGTGGCCGAGGCCCAGGCCCGGCCCTGCTTGGTGACCCGGCGCTGCACCCCGGAGAGGATGCCGGCCAGGGTGACCACGGCGCCGTCGGGCACCCCGCCCTCCTCGGCGAGCGCGGCGATGGTGGTGTCGGCGGCCGCGCCGAGGACGTGCTCCAGGCCGAAGAGCGGATGGTCGGAGACGTAGAGGCCGAGCATCTCGCGTTCGAAGGCGAGCTTGTCGCGCTTGTCCCACTCGCCCTCGCCGATCGTCGGCATCGCCACGTTGCTGCTGCCCGCGTCGGTGTCGCCGAAGCCGGCGCCGAAGAGGTCGTACTGGCCGGCGGCCTCGTTGCGCTTGACCCCAGCGTACGCGTCGATCGCCTCGGCGTGCACCGCGAGCAGCGACTTGCGGGCGTGCCCGAGCGAGTCGAAGGCCCCGGCCTTGATCAGCGATTCGATGGTCTTCTTGTTGCAGACCACCGCGTCCACCTTGGACAGGAAGTCGTAGAAGTCGGCGTACTCGCCCTTCTCGTTCCGGCACCGCATGATCGCGGCAACCACGTTCGCGCCGACGTTGCGCACCGCGGCCAGGCCGAACCGGATGTCCTTGCCGACCGGGGTGAACGGCCCGGCCGAGGTGTTGACGTCCGGCGGCAGCACCTGGATCCGCATCCGGCGACACTCGGACAGATAGAGCGCCATCTTGTCCTTGTCGTCACCGACGGAGGTGAGCAGTCCTGCCATGTACTCGGCCGGGTAGTGCGCCTTGAGGTACGCGGTCCAGTACGACACTAGCCCGTACGCGGCGGAGTGCGCCTTGTTGAACGCGTACCCGGCGAACGGGACCAGGACGTCCCACACCGCCTGGATCGCCTCGTCGGAGTAGCCGCGCTCGCGGCAACCGTCGCGGAACGGGATGAACTCCTTGTCGAGGATCTCCTTCTTCTTCTTGCCCATCGCCCGGCGCAGCAGGTCGGCCTGGCCGAGGGTGTAGCCGGCGAGGATCTGCGCGGCGCGCTGCACCTGCTCCTGGTAGACGATCAGGCCGTGGGTGGGCGCGAGGATCTCCCGGAGCGGCTCCTCCAGCTCCGGGTGGATCGGGGTGATCTCCTGGAGGCCGTTCTTGCGCAGCGCGTAGTTGGTGTGCGAGTCGACGCCCATCGGGCCGGGCCGGTAGAGCGCCAGGACGGCGGAGATGTCCTCGAAGTTGTCCGGCTTCATCAGCCGCAGCAGCGAGCGCATCGGCCCGCCGTCGAGCTGGAACACGCCGAGGGTGTCGCCCCGGGCGAGCAGGTCGTAGGCGGCCGGGTCGTCCAACGGCAGGGCCAGCAGGTCGAGCTTCTTACCGTGGTTGAGCTCGATGTTCTTGACCGCGTCGTCGATGATGGTCAGGTTGCGCAGGCCGAGGAAGTCCATCTTCAACAGCCCGAGCGACTCGCACGTCGGGTAGTCGAACTGGGTGATGATCGCCCCGTCGGCGTCCCGGCGCATCAGCGGGATGTGCTCGATGATCGGCTCGGCGGACATGATGACGCCGGCGGCGTGCACACCGGTCTGCCGGATCAGCCCCTCGATGCCCTTGGCGGTGTCGATCACCTTGCGGACGTCCGGGTCCGACTCGTAGAGCCCGCGGATCTCGCCGGCCTCGGCGTAGCGCGGGTGCTTGGGGTCGAAGATGCCGGTCAGCGGGATGTCCTTGCCCATCACCGCCGGCGGCATCGCCTTGGTGATCCGGTCGCCCACCGCGTAGGGGAAACCGAGCACCCGGGCGGAGTCCTTGATCGCGGCCTTCGCCTTGATCGTGCCGAAGGTCGCGATCTGGGCGACCTTGTCCTCGCCCCACTTGTCGGTCACGTACCGGATGACCTCACCGCGCCGACGCTCGTCGAAGTCGATGTCGACATCCGGCATGGAGACGCGTTCGGGGTTGAGAAACCGCTCGAAGATCAGGCCGTGCAGAATCGGATCGAGGTCGGTGATGCCCAGGGCGTACGCGACGAGCGAGCCGGCGGCCGAGCCACGGCCCGGACCGACGGCGATGCCCTGGCTCTTAGCCCACTGGATGAAGTCGGCGACCACGAGGAAGTACGACGGGAAGCCCATCTGGTTGATGACGCCCAGCTCGTACTCGGCCTGGACGACGTGCCCCTCGGGGATGCCGCCCGGGTAGCGGCGGGCCAGCCCGACGAAGGTCTCCTTGCGGAACCAGGACTCCTCGGTCTCCCCCTCGGGCACGGGGAAGCGGGGCATCAGGTTGTGGAACTCGAACATCCCGGTCGGGTCGACCTTCTCGGCGACCAGCAGGGTGTTGCGGCAACCCTGCTGCCACAGCTCCGACGAGTCGACCGCGCGCATCTGGTCGGCGCTCTTGATGAAGTAGCCGCCGCCCTCGAAGCGGAACCGGTTCGGGTCGGCCACGTTGCTGCCGGTCTGCACGCAGAGCAGCACGTCGTGCGCCTCGGCCTGCGCCTCGTGGGTGTAGTGCGAGTCATTGGTGACCACCGGCGGGATGTCCAGCTTGCGGGCGATCTCGGTGAGCCCGTCGCGGACCCGGCGCTCGATGTCGAGGCCGTGGTCCATGATCTCCAGGAAGTAGTTCTCCTTGCCGAAGATGTCCTGGTAGCTGGCGGCGGCCTTGAGCGCCTCGTCGAACTGGCCCAGCCGGAGCCGGGTCTGCACCGCGCCGGAGGGGCAGCCGGTGGTGGCCATGATGCCGTCGGCGTGCTCGGCGATCAGCTCCATGTCCATCCGGGGCCACTTGACGTAGTGGCCCTCCATCGAGGCGCGCGAGTTCAGCGTGAACAGGTTCTTCAGGCCGGTGGCGTTCCGTGCCCACATGGTCATGTGGGTGATCGCGCCGTTGCCGGAGACGTCGTCGCTCTTCTGCTCCGGCCGGCCCCACTTGACCCGCGCCTTGTGATAGCGCGACTCCGGCGCCACGTACGCCTCGACGCCCAGGATCGGGGTGATGCCCGCGGCCATCGCCTGCTTGTAGAAGTCGTTCGCGCCGTGCATGTTGCCGTGGTCCGTGATCGCCACCGCCGGCATGCCGAGCCGGTTGGCCTCGGCGAACAGGTCCTTGAGCCGGGCTGCCCCGTCGAGCATCGAGTACTCAGTGTGCACGTGCAGATGCGCGAACGAATCGCCCATGCGTGGCGCCCCCCGGGTCAGATCATGGGTTGGTCAAGGCCGGTCGGTCCACCCTACCGAGATCCGATCAGGGCCGGCGAGAGCCGCGCGGGGCGGGCCTCGGAACAGGTGGCGGACGTCTCCTCCGGCAAATCCGGTTGCCCTGCCGCGTGCCGTCTGGTGGCCTGTCCGCGACCGACCGCCACCCCACGGACCAGGAGGCCGGATGCTCACCGGGGAACTCGTACGACTGCGCCCGCTGGAGCCGGAGGACGCGGCGCCTGCTGGAGGGTGAGCTGCGGGACTGAGCAGGGAGCCGGCAGAAGCGGGGCGTCCGTCCGGACGCCCCGCTTTTGTCTGTCGCGCCCGAACACACTGCTGGTGGCGCGCACGATGATGTGCAGCTCGACATAGTGTGTGTCACACAGTATGGTGTGTCGCATGGTTAGCGATGACGTCCTGAGGACCCATCTCCAGGAACTACGTCGGGGCACAGTCGTGGTGGCGAGCCTCGTCGCCCTGCGCCGCCCCGACTACGGCTACGCGCTGCTGCAACGACTCACGGACCACGGCTTCCCGGTGGAAGCCAACACGCTCTACCCGCTGCTGCGGCGCCTTGAGGAACAGGGCCTGCTGACCAGCGAGTGGAACACCGAGGAGAGCCGGCCGCGCAAGTTCTACCGGACCAGCGAGGAAGGCGAGTCGATGCTGCGCCGACTCCTCGACGACCTGGCCGCCGTGCAGACCTCCATGACCGGGCTGATCGAAGGAGCCGACCGATGACGACCCTGACCGACCGCTACCTCGCCGCGACCCTGCGGTCGGTGCCGGCCCCGCGCCGCGAGGAGATCGCCACCGAGCTACGCGCCTCCATCGAGGACATGATCGAGGGCCGCTCGGCCGGCGGGCAGGACACCGCCACCGCCGAGCGGGAGGTGCTCACCGAACTGGGCAACCCGGCGCAGCTCGCCGCCCGCTACGCCGACCGCCGGTTGCAGCTCATCGGCCCGACCTACTACCTGGCCTGGGAACGACTGCTGAAGCTGCTGCTCTCCTTCGTACCGGCCGTGGTCGGCGTCCTGGTCGGCCTGGTGGAGGCGACCGACGGGAAGAACCCGGGCGGCGCGGTCGGCGCCGGCATCGCCGCAGCCCTCCAGGTGGTGGTCCAGATCGCCTTCTGGGTCACGCTGGTCTTCGCGATGATCGAGCGGACCAACACCGCGCTGAACCTGCCGGAGTGGACCGTCGACCAACTCCCCGACGTCCGGGCCGACCGCCAGATCACCCTGACCGACACCGCCGCCGCGATCGGCTGGCTCGTGCTGGTCATCGCGTACCTGCCGCTGCAACACTTCCACTCGTTCGTCCCCGCCTCCGACGGCGCAACCTGCCGATCCTCGACCCGGCGCTGTGGAGCTTCTGGCTGCCGTTCCTGATCGCCGTGCTGGTCGCCACCGTCGGCCTGGAGATCGCCAAGTACCGGGCCGGGCGCTGGACCTGGCCGCTGGTTGCGGTGAACGCGGTGCTGGACCTGGCGTTCGCGGTGCCGGTGGTCTGGCTGCTGCTGACCGACCGGCTGCTCAACCCCGAGTTCGTGGCGCGCTTCGACTGGCTCGGGCGGGGCGACAACCTGAACAGCGTCGCGGCCTTGGTGGTGGTCGGCACGATCCTCGTCGTGCTCTGGGACATCGTCGACAGCGTGGTCAAGGCGTACCGCAACCGGCACTGATCCGCAGCGACCGTCGCGTCCCGGCACTCACGGGGGTGCCGGGCCGCGGCACGTCCGCCTCGGGGTTACCGGTCGCCGCCGGGCCGCAGAGCGCCGGCGGCCGCGGCGAGGAAGCCGGTCCAGGCCGCGGGGCCGAAGGCCAGCACCGGCCCCCTACGATCCTTGCTGTCGCGCACGCCGACCACGCCGGGCAGATTCGTCGCCACCTCGACGCAGGTCGCCCCACCGTTGTCGCTCCGGGTGGACGTTGAAGGCTATCAACGTCATCCGGTCGGTCGGTGACGTGCGCCCGCAGCGGGGTGTCCAGGTGCGCAACCTCGCCGCCCTCCGGGCTCCTGCCGAGGATGAAGGCGCCGGCCAGCCCGGCGTGCATCCCCGCGTCGGCCGGCACCACCTGCAGGTGGACGTGCGTCGACTCGGTGAGCCGGAGCAGGTGCGCGAGCTGGCCGACCATCACCTCCGGGCCGCCGATGCGCCGGCGCAGCACCGCCTCGTCGACCACGGCCACGAACTCCGGCGGCGTGTCCCGGCTGAGCACCGCCTGCCGGGCCAGCCGGGAGGTGACCCGCGTCGTCCGCCGGTCCACTGGCCGGCGTCGGTCGGGATGAGGCCGGTGTCCATCGCGGACCTACGCCGGCACGTCGCCGCGTGGCGGTGCCGGGTCTGCGCGGCGCCTTGGCCGTGCCCCCAGCGAAGCTGGGCCTGCGGATCGAGTACGCCGACGACCCGGTCGTCGGCTGGAACCGCCCGTGGCGACCGTCGCGCTGACGGTCAGCGGGCGGCGCGCCACTCGCGGGCCAGCAGCGCGTAGACCACCTCGTCGCACCACTCGCCCTTGACCCGCTCGTTCTCCTGCAGGTGCGCCTCGCGCCGCATGCCGAGCCGCTCCAGCACGCCGGCCGAGGCAGTGTTGCGGGCGTCCAGCCGACCGACGATGCGGTGCAGGCCGAGGTCGTGGAAGCCGAGGCGCAGCATGGCCCGGGTCGCCTCGGTGGCGTACCCGCGGCCGGCGTGGTCGGGGTGCAAGACGTACCCCACCTCACCCTGCCGGTGCTCGGCGTTGGTCCAGATGAGCAGCACGTCGCCGACCAGCGCGCCGGTCTCCCGGACCACCACCGCCAGGTTCAGCACGTCCCATCGGGCGCGCAGCGCCGTGCGCTGCCGCTTCAGGGCCAGCGCCTCCCGGGTCCCCGCCTCGTCCCGCGGACCGAAGTAGAGGTACCGGGTGACGTCCGGGCGGGAGTGGTAGGCGTGCAGGGCGGCGAAGTCGTCGTCGGTGAAGGGCCGCAGGTCGAGCCGCTCGGTCCGGACCGGATAGTCGGGGATCAGCATCCCGGCAAGCTACGCCCGGCGACCCGCCGGATGCCACTGACATCAGCGCACGGGTACGGTGTCCCAGCCGGTCGGCAGCGTCGGCACCGGCCAGGCCGGGTCCGGACGCCAGGACGACCACTCCTGGTCCCACCAGAGCCGGCCGGCGTCGAGCAGGCCGGCGAGCCGATCGCCCTCGGCGCGGATCGCGTCCGCCATGCCCGGGTAGCGGCCCTCGGTGAGGCGCTGCGCGAACATCTCGACGTCCTTCCAGACGTACCGGTCCGCGTCCGCCGCCCACCACAGGTCCAACTCGTGGTCTAGCGTGTCGACCCCGATCGAGGTACGCCGCAGCGGGTCCTGGAGGTTGAAGTACCAACCCGCGAAAGCGCGCTCCGGGCCGGTCCAGAAGACGTCCACCGAGTGCGCCTCGCCGGGCCGGTGCAGCATCAGCTTGCCGTGCCCGCTCCAACGCTCGTGCCCGGCCGTCTCCCACGGGTGCCGCCCGCACGGGAACCGGCCCCCGTCGGGGAAGCCGAACTCCGCGCCGGTGGGCAGGTAGAGGGCAAGCAGGTCCGGCGAGTCCTCGACACAGATCGTCGGACAGCCGAACCAGACCTCGCCGCGCAGCACCTCACGCCGGACGACCACGTCGCCCGGCGCGAACCGCCGTCGCATCACGACCGGATCAGGCGTCGACCGCGGCCATGACGTCGTCGGAGACGTCGTGCGACACGGTTTCACAACCGGACATGAGGTGCCTCCAAGAGATGAACGGCCCGGCGGCGCTGGAACGCCCCGGGCCCGGCCGGGAGGGAACCCCGACATGACCAACCTTACGCCCGCTGCCGCGCTCGCGGTGAAGGCCCTTGAGCCGTTCCGTCCCCGTAACCGCGCTGAGGCGCGGGCCGTGCTCACCGGGTGGGCCCGCCGGGACACCTTGACCCCCGCCGACGTTGCCGCCGTGCTGGCGACCTTCCGGGCCCGTGGCGGTGCCCGATGAGCCAGGCCGTCAAAGCTGCGATGCGCGCCACCCATGACCTCAAGCCCACTGAGCGGATGGTTGTTCTGGTGATCGCTGCTCACCAGAACCAGGAAGGCGACGCCTGGCCGTCCGTTCAGACCATCGCGGATCACGTCGGGTGCTCCACCCGCACCGTGCAGCGGGCCCTCGCCAAGCTGGTTCAGCTTGGCCGCCTGGTCGTCCGCCAGGTCGCCAACGTCGCCACCCGGGTTTACCGGCTGGTGACCGGACAGCCGAACCGAGAGGGAGAGAGCACCCTCTCTCCCGGGTCGGCCCCTGTCGGGGGTGACAGTGAGCGCCAGGGGGTGACGGAATCGGCCCCCGGGGGTGACACCCGTAGCGTGTCGCCCGAAGTTGAGAAGACCAAAGAGAAGAACTACCGCGCTCCCGCGCGAGACTGGCGTCGATTCATCCCCAAGAGCAAAAACCCCACCCCCCCGCAGCGACAGCCGTACGGGTACCCGGAGCGGCGTGGGGCCGCTCTGCCGGTAGCTGACAGGGCGGAGCAGTGCCCCAGCCATCGGGGTAGCCCTCGGGGCAACTGTGGCCCGTGCCGCTCTGAGGCTCTGGCGGGTGGCCGATGAACGCCCGTAGGTTCGCCAGCCTCGCCGGAACCGTTGCCGTCACTGTGATTGCCGCTGTCGGAAGTTACGGCCACCAGCGGGAGCTAGCCCTGATGGCTGGTCAAACCCCTTTGCTGGCAACGCTTTTGCCGCTGTCCGTTGACGGGATGCTGTTGGTTGCCACCCTGGCGCTAGGCGACGGTAGGCGGTCCCGGTGGTCCGCCTGGTTGGCCTTCCTGGTCGGCGTAGCCGCTTCCCTGGCTGCCAACGTCATCGTTGCCGACCCCCACCCGGTGGCCCGGGTAGTGTCCGCCTGGCCCGCCGTGGCGTTGCTGCTGACGGTTGAGGTACTGGCCCGTTCCGGGAAGGGCCACCAGGCGGCCGTCGTTCTTCCGGCGGAAGTAGCGGGAACCGTTGTGGCGCAACGGGAAACGGCCCCGGAGGAATCGACGCCTGACGAATCCGCGGTGACCCCCACGGACGGCCCCGGCGGGCCCGTACCCCCGGAAGGTGGGAAGGCCCGGAAGGTTCGCCGCCCGGTGGAGGAAACCAGGAAGCTAGCTGCCGCCATGCTGGCGGATGGCATCACCACGCGGGAGCAGGTTGCCGCCACCCTCGGGGTAACGCCCCGGAGGCTCCGCCAGGTGCTCAACGCTGCCGGGTAGGTGTACCGTGCCCGCCCATGGGTGCTCTCAAGCCGTGGCACATTGCCGTGCTGTGTTGCGTCGTGTCGTCAGCCGTGCTCATCGGCGGCTTGGTCTGGCTCTTGGTCAAGAGGGCTAGCCGCCGGTAGCGCGGGACGATTCGCCGCGTAGGAAGGATTCACGCCCACTGTGAGAGTCGTACAGGATTCCGCCAACGTCTTTGTCACGTACGTTGATCCCCCGGTTACCCCCGTCCGCCTGGCGGAGCTGGTCGCCCAGCTCCCCCCGGAGGCTGTCTGCACTGAGGTTGTGCTCCACCCTGACGGAATCTTGTTCGCCACGTTTGAAACCGCCCCTGACGCTGCCGCGTAGGCGGCCCTGAGGGGCTGGGGTAGGTAAAGAGATACCGCCCCGGCCCTTTCTCGCCGCCTCACTTTGCCTCCCCGTTGTCGACAGCCTTGACCGCCTGGTGTACGGCGGCAACGCATCGACCGTTACCGCACGTCGGCATTCCGAACCAAAACCCGTGAGGGCGCGGGTTGCCGTAAAGCACCTCCCGCGCGTTAGCCGTGTTGCCGTCCCGGTGCTCGTACTCGCACCGCAGGTTGTCCGACAGGTAGGAGCCAAGCCAGATGCGGCACTCAGTGCCCCGGACCGAATAGATACGCTTGCTGATGTATGCCGGAACCATCATTACTTGACCCCCTCAATCCCGTTACGGATGCTCAGCTCAGACAGCCGGCGGTATAGCCCCCAACGCTTGTTGGCGGCGCGGCTGGTGTTCTCCGCCAGCGTCACCAATTCGAGGTGAAGCGGGTTCCAACAGTTTTTGTTGGCGCACTGGTGGTCCGCGCTCAATCCCTCAATGTCGTAACCGTGGGCCCGCATGCTTTCCCGGTGGGCGTAACAGGTCCGCTTACGCGGGTGGTAAATGGTGAACTGGCCGTACCCGTCACGGTTAACGAAGTCATCCCACAACCAGCAGCCGCCCTCGGATTGCGGCTGAATCCAGCTACGGGAAGTCAGGTAATGAATCATTTCATGGTCAAGCATTGTTTAACCCCTTTCGGTTATGCACTAAGGTATTTGGGGAAAAAGAGAAACGGCAGGGGTTAACCCCCTGCCGGCCCCCATTGCTCCCCCGAGCTATCCCCAACCACGGCCCACCAAAGACCGACAAAGCACCACGGGCCCGCTATGAAAACCCGTGATGCCATGACGGCCCCGGGACCCCAAAGGGGCCCCGGAATCCGTTGTCAATTAGCTAGATCAGGAGTGAGTCACCCAAGTACCAGCGCCAGCCTCCGCAACGTGGACGCCAGCGGCGCGCACGATCGACCGCAGACCAACCTGGTCAGTCTCGAAATACACGTCCTCGGAAACCTTCACCTCAACGTCCTTGCGGATACCGCAGTAGACGCGGTTGGTGTTGAGAAGCAGGGCAGTCTTAACAGGGATGCCCGCAACCGGGACAATCGGCGGAAGGTCACCGATCGGGCCCCGGGCCGCCAGGCTGTAGCCGCCAGCGCCAGACCCCAGCTTCTCAGTGAGAATCGACTTGTAAACGGTCTGGCTGACGTAGATAACCGTGGCGGGGCTGTTAGCCGCCACCCGGTCCGCCTGAGCGTTCAGCAGGTCGTCAAGGGTGATGGTGGTACCCGCCAGGGTGGTCGGCTTATTCACCAGGCCAGCCCGGAAGATACCGAAAATGTCACCAGCGGCAGCGTTCACGCCAAAGAACTTGGCATCCAGCGCCAGCCCGGTAGAGCGGCGCATGTTGTCGCTGATGATCTGCCGCAGGTTCAGCGCGCTATCGTCCAGGACTTCCGAAGACGCCTTAACGATCTGCGCAACCTTGACCGCCTTAAGCGTGAGCGACGACCAATCGCTGTCGCCCTGGCCGATAATGGCAGCCTCGGCCACGGTCCCCGGCAGGGAGAAAGTGTCCAGCTTCGGAAGCTGAAGGTCCCCACCGTCCCACCGGATGACATTCCCGGCCGGCAGGTACTTGAGGAACTGCGATTCCGCGACCAACAGGTCGATGTAGCTAGCGGCAGTCTTGTTCTGAACGGTGACGCCACCGTCAGCGGCCGAACCAACGGAGAGGGCCGCCCGGTACTCAGAACGGGTCGGAACAATGGTCCGCCACTCACCCCGGTTGCTAGAGCGGCTGCCGCCAGCGGCCAGCAGGGCGGCCCGCCCGGTCAGCTCCCGGTTCTCAGCCTCACGCTCAGCCGCCCGGATGTGGCCGTCAGCCTCAACGGCCAGGGCGTCAATGTCAGCGTTCAGCTCAGCGGCACGCTCCGGGTTGGCCCGCAGCTCAGCGAACTTGGCGGCCCGCTTTTCAATGGCAGCGTTAGCCAGTGCGATGTAATCCATAGGTGGAACTCCGTATCTGTTGGATAGCTAGCCCCGGTCGCTGGTGCGCCAGGGCGTGGGGGAATGCACTCGCGCCCGGAAACGGGCACGAAAAAAGGGCCAGCCGGAATGGCTGACCCTGGCTCCGTCGTTAGCGGAGAAGTTGAGGCCCCGTGTGGCCGCGTACGGGGCTAGACGCTTTCAGAGGTACCCGGGCCGTGGATTAGACGCGCCCGGCTTCCTGGCCGGTGGGAACCGTCTAGTGACCAGCTAGCCGTCATTCCCGTTGCTGAGATTCTGTCCGCATGCTCTCAGCCGGCATGCTCGCCGGTTACCAACCGGCTTGCCATGTTTGCTCGGACACGACATGGCGCGTGTCTCGCTGGTGACCAAACCAGCTTTGCGACGTTGTGACCCAAGGGTCACTAGCGCGGGATCGAGTGATCCCTGTTCGACCCAAACACCGTTAAGGGTCTGACCGTTACCGCCCAATTTCTTAGGCGAGTCAGAACGGCCTTAAGCCGTTGTTTGGAATCTCCCCGGCGATTGCCGGGAAGCCTGTTAGGCAGCCTCGCTGCCATAGTGCTGAGTACGAAATGCCCAACGCTCAGCGCCGTATCGGGCGGCAGACTGGCGGGCCCGCACTCTTGCGGCCCGTACCCGTCGCGCCTCACGGCGGCAATTATCGGAGCAGAATCTAGGAAGCCGGCCGGTGTCCGCCCGGCGGACAACAGGGCCGGAGCAAACGAAGCACGGCCGTTCGCTGTCGCTCATGTCGGATCACCTACCCTCTTTAATTGTGGCGCTCTATTGGGCATAACCCACACACTCCGCGTCATTTGCAGGCGCAAAAGTCCGCATAAGGACATGGGTCTGGGGAAGCTGAGGCTCAGAGTTTCGACCTCCCCCTACCCCCTCGCGGGGTCGGGACTGCATACCTAGTGCATAACCAGGGTCGCCGCGGTGCATAAGGCGCCGCATAGTATGCGGGGGAGTGTCCCTGCCACTGCATACCACTACCAACAACGGCAGCAACAGATATGCGCGTGCCCGTCTGTCTGTTGCGATACGCAACGGCAGGCAGCACGCAACCGGGTAGCCATAGCCCGCCCTAGATGGGCAGGCATAACCTCAGGGGATGCACGAACTAACCACGGGTGATCTCGCGTACTGGCTAGATGCTGAGCGCCAGGCCGTGCGCGTACGGGTGGAGCTGGTCACCCCATACCGTCTCTATCTCAAGGCCACCACGGATGACTACGGGGTGCCTAAGGGCACCGTGTGGTTTGAGTCCCGATACTCACGACGGGTAGCCCCGCGTGAAGCGGTCTACCTCCACGGGGGTAAGGGTCACTTCAACCCCGCCGCCGTCGCGGTAGTGGAGTAGCCCTAGAGGGCCGTAGAGCCCTCACCCCTAGCTGACTACTGCCGGGGCCCGTTAGGGGCCCTCGGTTGATTACAGGGCCGTTAGGCGGCCCGTTGTGTCAGTGCCGTTGTGGTTGTTGTTGGGGAAGGTCTTAGCCGTTGGCTCGGTTGATCCTCGCCACGGCAAACAGTTAAGGGGCCCCCCGGAAGGGGCCCCTAGTTAGTTGGTGGGTTTCGCTAGGGCTTCACCCGCCACGGAAAATCTCAGCACAGGCGAACCGGCCCGGCAGGGGCCGGCCCTCAGCGGTTAAGTGGGTAAAGGGGGGAGCGTTGCGACCCCTATAAGGGGTAACACCGTAACGGCGTAACACTGCAACACCTACCCGGCTAGCGGGCCCGCCAGGGCCCACACGGAACCCTCACGGTTGAGCAGCGTTCCGTACTTACGTCCGCCGCTCAGGTTGACCGTGTGCGTACCCTCCGCGCCGCCAAACTTGCCGGCAATCTCCCGGGCAGTCTCCCGGACACCCTTCCCCTGACAGTTGCTCACAACCCAACGGGCAACCTCAGCGTTCCGGTCGAGCGTTGCCGTATCCCTGGTGCGCTTCCGCGCCGCACTGTCGGCGGCAATCTCCGCCTCAGCTTTCACGCTCTCAACGGCAAAGAAATCCCCCGAGGTAGCTCGGGGATCAAACGTCAGGGTCAAGCTAGCGTCAGCCTGTCGGTTGCCCTCGGCGGTCAACACACGCTTACCGGACTGCTTCCGCTTCTCAAGATAGATAACGGAACGGGTCCACGCCTCAAAAGCGCGGGACCCCATCGGGGAGCGGGTAGCGAACTGTCCCGGCTTAGCCGTGTGATGGCAGGCAATCACCGAAATTCCGTTGCGGGAAATCATGGTGAGTCCGTCAAGGAAAGCCACCACGTCACGCTGACTGTTGATATCGCCCGCGATAGCGCCTAGCAGGTTGTCGAGAATGAAGACGTTAGCGCCGGCATCCTGCAACCCCGCCAATACGCCCGCCCAATACTCCGGAGTGTTGTTCCGCTCGATTAGCCCGAGGTTGTACGCGCAATGGTCAACGCCGAGCGTGTCGAAACGGTCTAGCGTCTCTTCTTCCCCGTCAGGGTCAGTCAGACCGAACACAACCCGTTTGGGTCCCCCGGTCACCCGGTGGCCCAACCATTCCCCGTCGCCACGGATAAGAGCAGCCGCGAGGGAAGACGTTAGGTGAGACTTGCCAGCCTCAGGGGCACCCGCAATCATGGTCACCCGGCCGTGAATCAAGCCCTCAACAAGAAACGTGGTGCCGCGAATCAACGTAGCCTGCCTCTCCTTGCCGGTAGGAAACAGATTCACGCGGCAACCTCCGCCATCAAGGCGGACCAATTGACGTAGGGGTGCCCCGCCAGGGCGTCAGCCATGTTGCAAGGGGCACAGAGCAGGCCCCGAACACAATTGCCGCAGCCGCCACGGGTCACGCCGCCGTGGGCCGGGGGGCAGCAATCATGGTCATGGTCAACATGGAAGCGGTTTCCGGTGGGGCACTCATCGGCTCCACATCCGGCGCATCGTCCACCCTGATAGACGTAGAGGGATTCCCATTGCTCAACAGTAATTCCGTATCTCTCCCGGAGGTTTTTGGACCGCTCCCGCTCCGGGGGCATGTTTTCGGCGCGCCACCTCCGACCGTTCCTCCGTGCACGCTCGGGGTTGACTGCACGCCAGCGGCGGTGGTTCTCCCGTGCGCAAAGCTTGCACCAGGAGTTCAAACCATCCCGGTTGCCCCGTGCCTTGTGAAACTCCGCCACCGGCTTAACCTCGCCGCACTTGTGGCAGGTTTTCTCAGCTAATAACTCCATACGGAAACCTCCTGATTTTGGGCGCGGTTCAACCCCGCGTGTAAACGGTTTGATTACTCAAAGATTGGTGGCGGCCCTCAACCGGGGCCGCTGGTTCATTCTGCCGGAAGTTGTCACACCCTCCAGGCTGGTGCTGGTTCGCCCGGTGCAGAGATCGTCCCACCTAGTGCAACAGCCGTACGTGGGCAGCAAAAAGCCCCGGCCGGGCACCCTTACCGGGACACCTAGCCGGGGCCGCTGTCGCCTCTACGTGGCTGTCAGGCCGTTCTAGCGGCGCGCGCTAGCACCCGTTGCTCTAGGTCCTCGGGAATCTCGAACGTCTCCCGGGTGTGCGACGGCTGGCCGGCGGCCCAATCGGAGAACATCTCAACGTAGGTCGGTTGAGGCTTGGCGTGGACGTTCACCCGGAAGCCGGACGCCAACAGGAACGCCCGCCGTTCCTCCACCGTCGCCAGGGCGTCCCACGTCTCACGGAAGGTCCGCCCCGTGGGCACCATGTCCCAACGGTCCGGGACGTTGGGCAACCCCTCCAACGCTTCCCGCTTGTCCTCAAGGCTTCCGTACATGGCGCGAAACTCAGCGGCCCCACGTTCACCCCGAAACAAACCCGCCTGACGGTCGTCCCGTAGCTCCGCCAACGCTTCCTCTACGCGGGCAAGCTCCGCCGTGTGATCCTCGCCCGGGACTAGCCGGCGCTCCAACACCTCAAGGTCACCAACAAGCGCCAGGAAATGCCCGACGGCGGCAGCCTCCAACTCCTCAGCCCTGGCCGCTTTCGCCGCACACTCCAACCCCTGTTTAGTGCGGGCGGAGCAACGGTAATATTTGTATTCCTGGTTCCGCTGAGGCTTGAACATCCAGTGATAGTGAAGCGGCGAACCATCCTCGGCACAGAACGCTAGACCGCTCAGCATGGCCGCCGGGGCGGCCCGGTACTTGGGTTTACGCTTCCCGTCAAGGGCGTGCTGTAAAGCCTTCCAATCCGCCTCCGGGATCAACGGTTCCGCCCGCTGGACGGGTAGGCCACCGTCACCCCGGATTACCCGGCCCTCATGCTCAAGTTGGCCCAGCAGGGCCCGGGAAACCAGCATCCGGCGCAACGTCGTATCGGTCCACGCTTGAGGCTTCCGGGGCGTCCCGTCTTTGTGAACCCGGGTTTTCCCGTCACGGGCCGCCGCATGATCCCGGGGCGAGAGAACGCCCCGGGCGTTCAGGTCACGGGCAATACTGGCGGTGCTCTTACCGTCGATCACGTCAGCCACAACGGCCCGGAGAATCGGCAGCGCCTCCGGATCGTGCGCCAGCGTCCAACCCTTGCCGCCAGCGTTCTTAACGGGCCGATACCCGTAGGCGACGCTGCCGCCGTGCCAACGGCCCTCCCGCCGGGCGTGCCGCCGGGAATCGGCAGACCTGGCCGCGATCGTCTTACGCTCGAACTCAGCGAAGATCGCTAGAACTTTGGCGACCAGCTCCCCGGTATCCGTGGACGTGTCCACGGCATCCATGTAAGCGGCAACGTACTTGCCATGCTCCCGGGCCCAGTCGATCAGTTGCACAAAGTGCAGCAGGGAACGGGAAATGCGGTCGATCTTCATTCCCGCCACAACATCGAACGGGGCCGGTGGCGTGTCACCCAGCCACCGACCCAGCTCCGGCCGTTCCCATGGGGGCACAGCCCCGGACACGTCCAAATCCTCAGCCCAGCCAACGATGGTGTGCCCGTGGGCCGTAGCCCACGCGGTCAACCCCTGCCGCTGCCGCTCCGGCGACGTGGTTTCGTCTGTCTCCCGGCTAAGCCGGATCACCCCGAGTACGCGCACCCGGGGGAGGCTACACCTCGATTTGTGCTAGCGTCTCATCCGGCACGTCGAAGTTCGCGTAGACGTTCTGCACGTCGTCGCAGTCCTCCAGCACGTCGATCAGCTTGAAGATCTTGCGCGCGCCGTCCTCGTCCAGCGGCACGTTCATGCTGGGGATCAGCGAGGACTCGGCCGACTCGTACTCGATGCCGGCGTCCTGCAGGGCGGTGCGGACCGCGATCAGGTCGGTCGGCTCCGAGACCACCTCGTACGCCTCACCGAGGTCGTTGACCTCCTCCGCGCCGGCCTCGAGGACGGCCATCAGCACGTCGTCCTCGCTCATCCCGGCCTTGGGGACGATCACCACGCCCTTGCGGGAGAACATGTACGACACCGAGCCGGCGTCGGCGAGCGAGCCGCCGTTGCGGGTCAGCGCGGTGCGCACCTCGGTGGCGGCGCGGTTGCGGTTGTCGGTGAGACACTCGATGAGCATCGCCACGCCGTTCGGGCCGTAGCCCTCGTACATGATGGTCTGCCAGTCGGCGCCGCCGGCCTCCAGGCCGGAGCCGCGCTTGACCGCGCGGTCGATGTTGTCGTTGGGGACCGAGTTCTTCTTCGCCTTCTGGATGGCGTCGTACAGCGTCGGGTTACCGGACGGGTCGCCGCCGCCGGTCCGGGCCGCGACCTCGACGTTCTTGATCAGCTTGGCGAACATCTTGCCGCGCTTGGCGTCGATGACGGCCTTCTTGTGCTTGGTCGTCGCCCACTTTGAGTGGCCGGACATCTTGTACCTCCGTCTGCCGTCTGCTGATCACGTCTGCGTCGACTGCCCGCGCCAGGTCCACCACGCGGCCGGCGTACGGGCGGCCGGTCGGCTCCGGGTGGAAGGCCGCGGCGGGTGAGGGCCCCTGCCGAACCGCGGCAATCCTATCGAGGTCGTACCCGGGCATGTCACACCCGGCACCCGCGCGGGGCGGCGCCGGGGCACCCGGGCCACGGAAAAGACAACCACCGCGGGCCGGAAAACATGCCCCCGGGCATGCGGGAGGGCCCCTCCGGTCCGGAAGGGGCCCCTCACGCATCGCTCAGGCGGCGCGGACCAGCTCCACGAAGTAGCGGTGCACCCGCAGGTCACCGGTCAGCTCCGGGTGGAACGAGGTGGCCAGCAGGTTGCCCTGCCGGACCGCCACGATCCGTCCGGCGGCCGGGCCGTCGGTCACCGTGCCGAGCACCTCGACGTCGGCGCCGACCCGCTCGACCCATGGCGCCCGGATGAACACCGCGTGGAACGGCTCGCCCGCGACGCCGGTGATCTCCACCGGGGCCTCGAACGAGTCGACCTGCCGGCCGAACGCGTTGCGCCGGACGGTCATCTCGATGCCGTCGAAGCCGCGCTGGTCGGGGCGACCGTCGAGGACCTCGGTGGCCAGCATGATCATGCCGGCGCAGGAGCCGTAGACCGGCATGCCCGCGGCGATCCGCTTGTCGATCGGCTCACGCAGCTCGAAGATGTCGGCCAGCTTGCTGATCGTGGTGGACTCACCGCCGGGGATGACCAGCCCGTCGACCGCCTCCAGCTCCTCCCGGCGGCGGACCGGGCGGGCGTCCGCGCCCGCCCCGGCCAGGGCCGCGACGTGCTCGCGTACGTCCCCCTGCAGGGCGAGCACACCGATCACCGGTGCGTCGCTCATGCTCGACGTCCTCTCCTCGCTCGCCGGTCCCGGGCACGCCGGAACCGTGCTCACCAGCCCCGCTCGGCCAGCCGGTGCGGCTGCGGGATCTCGTCGACGTTGATGCCGACCATCGCCTCGCCCAGGCCCCGGGAGACCTTCGCCAGCACGTCCGGGTCGTCGTGGAAGGTGGTGGCCTTGACGATCGCCGCGGCCCGCTGGGCGGGGTTGCCGGCCTTGAAGATGCCGGAGCCGACGAAGACACCCTCGGCGCCGAGCTGCATCATCATCGCGGCGTCGGCCGGGGTGGCGATCCCACCTGCGGTGAAGAGCACCACCGGCAGCTTGCCGGTCTCGGCGATCTCCTTGACCAGCTCGTACGGCGCCTGCAGCTCCTTCGCGGCGACGAAGAGCTCGTCGGTCGGCAGCGAGCTGAGCCGGCGGATCTCCTGCCGGATCTTCCGCATGTGGGTGGTGGCGTTGGAAACGTCACCGGTGCCGGCCTCGCCCTTGGAGCGGATCATGGCCGCGCCCTCGGTGATCCGGCGCAGCGCCTCGCCCAGGTTGGTCGCGCCGCAGACGAAGGGGACGGTGAACGCCCACTTGTCGATGTGGTTGGCGTAGTCGGCCGGGGTGAGCACCTCGGACTCGTCGACGTAGTCGACACCGAGCGACTGCAGGATCTGCGCCTCGACGAAGTGACCGATCCGGGCCTTGGCCATCACCGGGATCGAGACAGCGCTGATGATGCCGTCGATCATGTCGGGGTCGCTCATCCGGGACACCCCGCCCTGGGCACGGATGTCGGCGGGCACCCGCTCCAGCGCCATGACCGCGACGGCCCCGGCGTCCTCGGCGATCTTGGCCTGCTCGGCGTTGACCACGTCCATGATCACGCCGCCCTTGAGCATCTCGGCCATGCCGCGCTTGACGCGGGCGGTGCCGACGACGGGCGTGCGCTGGCGTTCTGGGAGGTGGATTCGGGCACGGGTTATCGCTCCTCGGACGTGCTCAGCGGATGGCTACGAAAAAATGCTACGACGGGGTGAACGCGGATCCGACAGCCAATCAGACCCACGGTGGCCTGCTCTGTGGCCGTCATCACGCCTGGTCGGGGCCCGCGCGCTCAGCCGGTGGTGACGTCCGCCGGGACCGCCAGAGTGGGGTCGTCGATGTCGAAGTAGCGCGGCCAGGAGTGCCGACGCCCCATCCGGAACAGGCGTACCACCGGGCGGCTGCGGGCGGACCGGGCGTCCCGGACGAGGTCGGTGTACACCTGCCGGGCCAGCGCGAGTCGGCGGCTGGCGGCGATCACCGCCTCGCAGGCCGGATCGGCCGGGTCAGCTCCACCGAGCGGAGCTGCCGGGTGAGGTCGTTCTCGGCCGCCTCGCGCTCCTCCTCGGAAACGGTGTCCAGCGCGATCCGCGCCGCCGCGTACAGCTCGACGCCGAACCGGCGCTCGGCGAGCACGGCGGCGGCCGCCGCGCGGCGCAGCAGGTGGGCGTCGAGGGCCCGGGCGGCCCACTCCGCCCGGATCCGCAGCCGCTCGACCCGGCCCGCGGTCCAGATCAGGTACGCCGCCACCAGCCCCACGACCAGTGTCGCGCCCCACCACCCACCACATGCCCGGCATCGTAGTGCTGCTCCGTTCCCACCCCCGGGGGTGCGGTCGACGCCGACGGCGCCGTCACATCCGCACCACCGGCCACGGGCCTCAGCCCAGCCCCACCCATTCCTGGTCGATGACCCGCCCGTCAGTGGCCTCGATCGCGGCTACGTATACCTCCAGAACCCGGCGGGCAACCACGGGCCAGTCGAAACTCGCCACCACCTGGTCGCCGCAGGCGGTCAGCGCGGCCCGGCGCGCCGGGTCGTCCAGCAGCTCGGCCGATGGCGGCCCGCAGCGCCGCCGCGTCGCCGGTCGGGAAGAGCCGCCCCGCCCGGCCGCCGTCGAGCACCCGACGGAACGCGTCGAGATCGCTGGCCACCACCGTCGTGCCGGCGGCCAGCGCCTCGGTGAGGATCATCCCGAACGACTCCCCCGCCGGTGTTCGGCGCGACGTAGAGGTGCACGCTGCGCAGCATCCGTGCCTTGTCCTCCTCGGAGACCAGCCCGAGGAAGGTGACCCGGTCCCGCAGGTCGGCCGGGAGCGGGTCGAACAGGTCGTCGGGGTCACCCGGGCCGGCGACCAGCAGCCGCAGCCCCGGGCGCTGCCGGGCCAGCTCGACGAAGGCCTGCCGGAGCACCGGGAACCCCTTGCGGGCCTCGGTGAACCGGCCCAGGAAGCCGATCGTGCCGCCGGTGCCGGGGCCGCACTCCCCCGGCCAGCCGGGCAGCGGTTCGGCCCCGGTGAACTTGGCGACCGTGACCCCGTTCGGGATCTCCACCGCGCCGCCGTCCATGTGCTCCACCTGCACCTTGCGGGCCAGCGCGCTGACCGCGATCCGGGCGGTGATCCGCTCCAGCACGATCTGCAGCGCGCCCTGCGCGGCGGAGAGCACCCGGGACCGGGTCATCGCGGTGTGGAAGGTGGCCACCACCGGGCCGCGCGCGGACAGCACGGCCAGCAGCGACAGGCTCAGCGTCAGCGGCTCGTGCACGTGCAGCACGTCGAAGTCGCCCCGGACGATCCACCGCCGCACCCGGGCCGTGGAGACCGGGCCGAACGCGATCCGGGCCACCGAGCCGTTGTACGGCAGCGGCACGGCCCGACCGGCCGGCACCACGTACGGCGGCAGCGGCGAGTCCTCGTCGGCGGGCGCGAGCACGCTCACCTCGTGACCGAGGCCGATCAGCGCCTCGGCGAGCTCGGTCACGTGGTTCTGCACCCCGCCCGGCACATCGAAGGAGTACGGGCACACGATGCCGATCCGCACGTCAGTGCCCTTCGTTCGCGACTGCGGGGCTCCGCTGCGCTGCACTCCTCGCGCTCACCGCGACTCCCCCTCAGACCGTTCCGGTGGCGGCCGGCGGCTGCGCCGAGGACAGTGACCCGCCGGCGTCGGCGCCACGCTGGTCCAGCCACATCCGCTGCAACATGTGCCAGTCTTCCGGATGCCGGGCGATGCCCGCCGCCAGACCGTCGGCAATCCGTTGGGTCAGCAACCGGACCCGTTGGTCCAGCGGCCCGCTCTCCGGGTCGGGCACCGGTAGCGGCCCCTCGAGGGAGGCGCACGCCACGTCCGGTTCGTACCACAACGAGGCGACGTAGAGCGGCGCACCGGTACGCAGCGCCAGCAGGGCCGGGCCGCCGGCATCCGGGTCCGGGCGCCGAAGAAGTCGACCTCCACCCCGCGGGCGGAGAGGTCCCGGTCGGCCAGCAGCGGCACCACGGCGCCGGCCTGCAGCCGCTCCACCAGCACGTCGAACGCGGGCCGCTCGCCGCCGTGGGTCGGCAGGATCTCCATGCCGAGGCCCCTGCGGAAGGCGAGGAACCGCTCGTAGACGCCTTCCGGCTTGAGTCGCTCGGCGACCGTGGTGATCGGCCAGCCGGCGGCCGCCACCCAAGCGCCCGCGGCGTCCCAGTTGCCGGCGTGCGGCAGCGCCACCACCGCGCCCCGACCGGCGGCGACGTCGGCGGCGAGCAGCTCCCGGCCCTCCAGCCGGAACCCGTCGAGGATCTGCTGGCGACTGCGCGACGGCAGCCGGAACGCCTCCATCCAGTACCGGGCGTAGGAGCGCACGCCCCGGCGGACCAGCTCGTCCAGCTCGGCCTCAAGCAGCTCCGGGCCGACCACCCGGCGCAGGTTCGCGGCCAGTCGGGCCGTACCCCCGCCGCCCCCGCGGTGCGCACGGTCCGCGCCCGCCTGGAAGGCCGCGGCCACCACGGGCCGGGGCAGCGCCCGGATCAGTCGCCACCCGGCGACGTAGCCCAGCTCGGTGAGGTTCACCGGCGCGCCCTCCGCTCGCGACCGCGGGTCGCGCCTCGCGCTCACCCCTGCCCGCCGGGCTCGGCCGCGCGGGCCTGCCGGTAGACGTGGGCCATCCGCTGCCCGACAGTGAAGATCGACACGGCCGCCAGCAGCCAGAGCGCGATCGGCAGGGCCGGGCCGACGCCGAGGCCGGTGAGAATCCCGCCGACGCCGACGATCAGCAGCCGCTCGGTCCGCTCGGCGATGCCCACGTTGCAGGTCATGCCCAGCCCCTCGGCGCGGGCCTTGACGTAGGAGACCAGACCGCCGGCGGCCAGACAGAGCAGCGCGGCCGCGACGCCCGCGTGATTGCCCTGCGTGGCCAGCCAGTAGGCGACCGCGCCGAAGACGGCGCTGTCGGCTATCCGGTCCATGCTCGAGTCGAGGAACGCGCCGAACCGGGTCGAGCCGCCACTCATCCGGGCCATCGTCCCGTCGAGCAGGTCGGTGAGCGCGAAGATCGTGACGATCACGGCGCCGGCGACGAGGTGACCGCGGGCGCCGAAGCCGAGCGCGCCGACGAGCACCCCGAGGGTGCCCGCCACGGTTACCGTATTGGGGGTCACGCCCGCACGGAGCAGGCCGCGCGCGATCGGCTCCACGACACGGGTCATCCCCGCTCGGGCCGACACTTGGAAGTCTTCGCCATGGCGGTCCCCCACGATAACGGCCGCCGAGGTCGGGCGGTACGGCCGGGCGGCGGCCCGCGCGGCGGAGGCTTGTGCCGGGTCGGCAACGGGTGTGAGATCGACCCAGGGAGGTGAGCCAGCTCTCACCCACCCGCCCGTCCCGTACCCGTCGTCCAGCAGACCACCGGAGGATATCGCCGCGGGACCCGCCCGGGCCGCTTCCCCGTCGCGCGCGGCGGTCGCCACCAACCACCGGCTGAGGGAGGTGCGCCCGTCATGGCGCAGAAAAATCAGGAGAAGGGTGTCACCGGCGGCGTGCCGGTGGTGACCGAGCCCGCCAGGGTTCGCAACGTGGTGCTCGTCGGCACTCCGGTGCGGGCAAGACCACCCTGGTCGAGGCGCTGCTCACGGCGACCGGCACGATCGGCCGGGCCGGCACCGTCACCGACGGCACGACCGTCTGCGACCACGACCCGGCGGCGGTCCGCCAGCAGCGCTCGGTGAGCCTGGCCTGCGCGCCGCTGCTGCACAACGGCATCAAGGTCAACCTCCTGGACACCCCGGGGTACGCCGACTTCGTGGGCGAGCTGCGGGCCGGCCTGCGGGCCGCCGACGCGGCGCTCTTCGTGGTCTCCGCCGCCGACGGGATGGACGCCGCCACCGCCGCCCTCTGGGAGGAGTGCGCCGCGGTCGACATGCCGCGCGCGGTCGCGGTCGCCCGGCTGGACCACCCGCGCGCCGACTTCGACGAGGCGGTGGCGCTCTCCCAGCGCGTCTTCGGCGACAACGTGCAACCGCTCTACCTGCCCATGCTCGGCGACGACGGGGTGTCGGTAGTCGGGCTGCTGGGCCTGATCACCCGCCGGGTCTTCGACTACACCGCGGGGCTGCCGGCCGACGTCCGCGAACCCGACCCGGAGCACCTGCCCGCCATCTCCGAGTCCCGCAACGAGCTGATCGAGGGGATCATCGCCGAGAGCGAGGACGAGACCCTGATGGACCGCTACCTCGGCGGCGAGGAGATCGGCACCGACATCCTCATCGAGGACCTGGAAAAGGCCGTCGCCCGGGGCCACTTCTATCCGGTGGTGCCGGTCTGCGCGGAGACCGGGGTGGGGCTGGACGCGCTGCTGGAGGTGCTCACCGAGGGCTTCCCCTCGCCGCTGGAGCACGAGCTGCCCGCGGTCACCGGGGTGGACGGCTCGCCCCGGCCGCCGCTGCACTGCGATCCGGACGGCCCGCTCGTCGCCGAGGTGGTCAAGACCACCGTGGACCGGCACGTCGGCCGGGTCTCCCTGGTCCGGGTCTTCTCCGGCACACTGCGCCCCGAGCAGACCATCCACGTCTCCGGGCACGGCATGGCCGAGCGCGGGCACCCCGACCACGACGCCGACGAGCGGGTCGGCCACATCTACACCCCGCTCGGCGCCACCCTGCGGGAGGTGCCGCTCTGCGTGGCCGGTGACATCTGCGCGATCACCAAGTCGGGCAGCGCGGAGACCGGCGACACCATCTCGGACCGCGACGAGCCGCTGCTCATCGCCCCGTGGGAGATGCCCGAGCCGCTGCTGCCGGTGGCGATCGTGGCGCGCAGCCGGGCCGACGAGGACGCGCTGGCGCGCAACCTGGCCCGGCTGGTCGCCGGCGACCCCACCATGCGGCTGGAGCGCAACCCGGAGACCCACCAGCTGGTGCTCTGGTGCATGGGCGAGGCGCACGCCGAGGTGGTCCTCGATCGGCTGCGCAACGGCGGGGTCGAGCTGCAGACCGAGCCGGTCAAGGTCTCGCTGCGGGAGACGCTGGCCACCGGCGCCCGGGGGCACGGCCGGCACGTCAAGCAGTCCGGCGGCCACGGCCAGTACGCCGTCTGTGACCTCGAGGTCGAGCCGCTGCCCCGTGGCGGCGGCTTCGAGTTCGTCGACAAGGTGGTCGGCGGCGCCGTCCCGCACAACTACATCCCGTCGGTGGAGAAGGGTGTCCGGGCCCAGCTGGAACGCGGCCTGGTCGCCGGTCACCCGGTGGTGGATCTGCGGGTCACCCTCGTCGACGGCAAGGCGCACAGCGTCGACTCCTCCGACGCGGCCTTCCAGACCGCCGGCGCGCTGGCGCTGCGCGACGCAGCCGAGAAGGGCCAGCCGGCCCTGCTGGAGCCGATCGACGAGGTGCTCATCCGGGTGCCCGACCCGTCGGTCGGCGCGGTGATGGGCGACCTGTCCGGCCGACGCGGCCGGGTGCTCGGGACCGAACCGGACCCGGACGTCGAGGGCCGCACCCTGGTCCGGGCGGAGGTCCCCGCCACCGAACTGATCCGGTACGCGGTCGAGCTGCGTTCGATGACCTCCGGCACCGGCACCTTCCGCCGCACCTTCGTCCGCTACGACCCCATGCCCACCCACCTGGCCGACCAGGTCCGCAAGGAACACGCCACCCACTCCTGACCCATGATCTACCGGCTCAGGGGCGGGCGGACGGGACCGGGGGGACGGGCCAGTGGGGGCGGTCGGCGTCGCGGAGCGCGGCGGTGCGCAGGGCGGCGAGCTGGCGTTCGACCTCGGCGAAGTGGTCGGGGGCGAGGGGGCCCCGGTCCAGCGCGGCGGCGTTCTCCTCGACCTGGGCGACGGTACGGCAGCCGGGGATCGGCACGGTGCGTCCGCTCCGCGCCCAGATCCAGCCCAACGCCCCCCTGGGTCAGGGTGCGCCCGTCCGCGGTCAGCGCGCCGCGTACCGCGCCGACCCGGCGCAGCCACTCCGGCGCCGGCCGGCCGCCACGGAACCACTCCAGCCAGCCCGGGGCGATGCCGCGCACGTCGTCCCGGGGCAGGGTGGAGCCGGAGGTGTACTTGCCCGTGAGCAGCCCCATCCCCAGCGGGCCCCGGTTGACGCTGGCCAGGTCGTACTTGTCGCAGACGGCGAGCAGCTCGGGCGCGTCCCGGAGCACCGACAGGGTGTGCTGCACGGCGGTGGCGCCCGGCGCGCCGTGACCGAGCACGCTCGCCCGTTCGGGCCGGTCGGTGCTCCAGCCGTACGCCCGGACCAGCCCGTCGGCGACCAGGTCCTGCAACGTGCCGATCAGCGCCTCGGCCCGGGGCACCGACAGGTCGCCCAGGTGCAGCTGGTAGAGGTCGACCCGGTCGGTGTCCAGCCGGCGCAGCGAGTCCTGCACCGCGCGGCGCAGGTACGCCGGGGAGCTGTCCTCGCCGGTGGCCTGCCGGGTCGCCTCGTCGAAGGTGTACCCCCACTTGGTGGCGATCACCGCCTCGTCCCGCCGGCCGGCCAGCGCCCGGCCGAGGATCCGCTCGCTGTGCCCCGCCCCGTACGTGTCGGCGGTGTCGAAAAAGGTCACCCCCAGGTCGAGCGCGCGGCGAACCGCCCGGACCGACTCCTCGTCGTCCACCACGCCCCAGCCCAGCGGCTGGCCGCCCTCGGCCCAGGGGCCGCCGATCGCCCAGCACCCCATGCCCAGGGCGCTGACCTCGATGCCGCTGCGGCCCAACACCCGTGTCGTCGCTGCCATCGGCCGATCCTGCCACTTCGAGCGCGCTGGAGGGCAAGGAGTTCGCCGATGAGGCATGATCGTCCGCATGCGACGGCTCGGTGTGGACGTCGGCGGTGTGATCATCGAGCCGGCCGACGAGGACGACGACACCTCTTTCTTCGGCGCCCACTACCTGCGCACTCCCCCCGTCGACGGGGCGTTCGAGGCGCTGGCCGCCCTGGTGGACGAGGTGTTCGGTGACCAGGTGCACGTGGTGTCGAAGTGCGGCGAGGCGACCGAGCGGCGGACCCGGGAGTGGCTGGCCCACCACGACTTCTTCACCCGTACCGGCATCGGGTCGGACCGGCTGCACTTCTGCCGGACGCGGCCGGAGAAGGCGCCGATCGCCGAGCGGCTGGGGCTGACCCACTTCGTCGACGACAGGCTTGAGGTGCTCGGCTACCTGGGCACGGTGGAGCACCGCTATCCTTCCACCCTCGGGAGGCGGAGGTCGCCCGGCACGCGGCGCACCTGCCCGCCGTACACCGGGTCGAGACCTGGCCGCAGCTGCTCGCGACCCTGCTCGCCCGCTGACCCGCACCCCAACGGCATCGGATCAGGGGGTTGGCCAGGCCTTGGTGAGCAGGTCGCGGGTGTCGGTGAGCAGCTGCGGCAGGACCTTGGTACGGGCGATCACCGGCATGAAGTTGGCGTCCCCGCCCCAGCGCGGTACCACGTGCTGGTGCAGGTGCGCGGCGATGCCCGCGCCGGCCACCCCGCCCTGGTTCATCCCGAGGTTGAATCCGTGCGCGTTGCTGACCTGCCGGATCACCCGCATCGCGTCCTGGGTGAAGGCGGCCAGCTCGGCGGTCTCCGGCCCGTCCAGCTCGGTGTAGTCGGCCACGTGCCGGTACGGGCAGACCAGCAGGTGCCCCGGGTTGTATGGATAGAGGTTGAGCACCACGAAGACGTGCGCGCCCCGGGCGACGACCAGGCTCTGCTCCGGCGGCAGCCCGGGGGCCAGGCAGAACGGGCAGCCAGTGGGCTTTTCGTAGCCACCCTCGGGCCGGTCCTCCCCGGAGATGTAGGTCATCCGGTGCGGCGTCCAGAGCCGCTCCAGGCCGTCGGCCATGCCGACGTCGGTGCCGTTGTCGAAGTGCCGCGCCGCCCCAGTCACATGGCCGATCCTACGATCACCCGAGCGGATCCCCGCCATCCGCACCGGCCAGGACAGAGGGTCAGCTCTGGGCGGAGGGGCCGGCGTTGCTCCGCGAGGCGACCACGTCGAGCACGTGGGTGACCGCCTCGGCCATCGGCACGCCGTTGCGCTGCGAGCCGTCCCGGTAGCGGAAGGAAACCGTACCGGCGGCCACGTCGTCGTCGCCGGCGATCACCATGAACGGGATCTTCTGCTGCTGTGCGGTGCGGATCTTCTTCTGCATCCGGTCGTCGCCCGCGTCCACCTGGGCCCGGATCCCCTCGGCGCGCAGCGCCGCGACGAACCCGCGCAGGTAGTCGGTGTGGTCCTCGCGGATCGGGATGCCGACCACCTGCACCGGCGCCAGCCAGGCCGGGAACGCGCCCGCGTAGTGCTCGGTGAGCACGCCGAAGAACCGCTCGATCGAGCCGAAGAGCGCCCGGTGGATCATCACCGGCTGCTGCCGGGTGCCGTCGGCGGCCTGGAACTCCAGCCCGAACCGCGCCGGCTGGTTGAAGTCGACCTGGATGGTGGACATCTGCCAGGTCCGGCCGATCGCGTCCCGGGCCTGCACGGAGATCTTCGGGCCGTAGAACGCCGCGCCGCCCGGGTCGGGGACGAGATCCAGCCCGGACGCCTCGGCGGCGGTGCGCAGCGCCTCGGTCGCCTCCGCCCAGTCCTCGTCCGAGCCGATGAACTTCGGCGAGTCGTCCCGCGTGGACAGCTCCAGGTAGAAGTCGTCCAGGCCGTAGTCGCGCAGCAGGTCCAGCACGAAGGTCAGCAGCGTGGAGAGCTCACCGGGCATCTGATCCCGGGTGCAGTAGATGTGCGAGTCGTCCTGGGTCAGGCCGCGCACCCGGGTCAGGCCGTGCACCACGCCCGACTTCTCGTACCGGTAGACCGTGCCGAACTCGAACAGCCGCAGCGGCAGCTCCCGGTACGACCGCCCGCGCGCCCCGAAGATCAGGTTGTGCATCGGGCAGTTCATCGCCTTGAGGTAGTAGTCCGCGCCCTCCAGCTGCATCGGCGGGAACATGGTGTCCGCGTAGTAGGGCAGGTGGCCGGAGGTCTCGAAGAGCTGCGCCTTGGTGATGTGCGGGGTGTTGACGAACTCGTACCCCGACTCCTCGTGCCGGCGGCGCGAGTAGTTCTCCATCTCCCGGCGGATGATCCCGCCCTTGGGGTGGAAGACCGCCAGGCCGGAGCCGATCTCGTCGGGGAAGCTGAACAGGTCCAGGTCCGCGCCGAGCTTGCGGTGGTCGCGCCGGGCGGCCTCCTCCAGGAGCTTCAGGTACGCCTTGAGTTCGTCCCGGGTCGGCCAGGCGGTGCCGTACACCCGCTGGAGCTGCGGGTTCTTCTCGGAGCCGCGCCAGTAGGCGGCGGCCGAGCGCATCAGCTTGAACGCGCCGATCAGCCGGGTGGTCGGCAGGTGCGGGCCCCGGCACAGGTCCGACCAGCAGACCTTCTCCTCCTTGGCGTCGAGGTTGTCGTAGATGGTCAGCTCGCCGCCGCCCACCTCCATCACCTCGGAGCTGTCCAGCCCCTCGCCCTTGACGTCGATCAACTCCAGCTTGAACGGCTCGTCGGCCAGCTCCGCCTTGGCCTCGTCCAGGCTGCGGAAGCGCCGCCGGCGGAACCGCTGGCCGGCCTTGACGATCTCCTGCATCCGCTTCTCGATCTTGCCGAGGTCGTCCGGCTGGAACGGCTTGTCGACGTCGAAGTCGTAGTAGAAGCCGTTCTCGATCGGCGGGCCGATGCCGAGCTTCGCCTCCGGGAAGATGTCCTGCACGGCCTGGGCGAGCACGTGCGCCGTCGAGTGGCGCAGCACGTTCAGCCCGTCCGGCGAGTCGAGGGTGACCGGCTCGACGCTGGTCTCCTCGGCCGGCTTCCAGTCCATGTCACGCAGCTGGCCCTGCGGGTCGCGGACCACCACGATCGCCCTCGGGCCGGCCACGGGCAGCCCGGCCGCGGCCACCGCGTCGGCCGCCGCGTCCCGGCGCGACGACGACGGGGTCGGCCACGACGGGGGGTACGGGGTGCGGACACGGTGACTCCTCCAGAGACAGACGGAAACGGCCGAGGTACGGCCTCTTCCGATGCTATCGGTCGCGCCGTTCCTCGCCGTCGGCGACGTCACGGCTCCCGGCTCGGCTCCCGGCGCCGCTCCGCAGGGACGCCTTCCGCCCGGCGGCGGCCCAGTCCGCGATTCGTCCGGCGGCGCGTTGAACCTTTTCCTCCCGCCAGCCGAACTACCAGGTGTGGCCGGAGCCGGTGCCGGCCCCGAGGAGCGGATGGGGACGCAGATGTCGATGACCCGTGACGACAGCCCTCGCGGCCGGGCCCGGGCCGTCGCCGCCGTGGCCGCCGTCCTCGCCGGGGCGCTGGGCCTGCCCGGCACGGCCCTGGCGGGCGTGGACGTCGACGAGCACCCCCGCCGAGGCCCACCAGGGCGACGCGGTGCGGCTGGAGTTCGTGGTGCCCGAGGAGCGGGCGGGCGCGCGTACGGACAGCGTCGAGATCCGGCTGCCACCCGGACCCCGATCGCCGAGGTCTACCCGATGTCGGTGCCCGGTTGGGCGCCCCGGATCACCTCCCAGAAGCTCGACCAGCCGGTCGCCGGCATCCATGCCGCCGGGGTGGACACGATCACCGCCTCGGTGGTCTGGACCCGGGCCAGCGGGTCACCGGCGGGGCCGGCCCGACTCGCGCTCTCCATGGGGCCGCTGCCGCAGGCCGAGCGGCTGCCCTTCGAGGTGATCCAGACGTACTCCGACGGCACGGTGGTGCGCTGGTCGGACCAGGCCGGCG
>JAEVHO010000013.1 GCA_016802835.1 Micromonospora sp. ATA32
CGACGTGCCCCTCCTCGGGGCGCTGCCCGACGTCGAGGTGGCCGGCGCCGAGCCCCAGCGCCGTCGCCACCGTGTGCTGCTGGTCGGCGCGGCTGGCGCTGGTCAGGTGAAGGTGCATGCGGTTCGGCCCCACCTTCTCCGCGCGGCTCGGGACGAACCGGAGGCTGAGCTGGGTGTCCTCGCCAGGCAGGAGCGCACCACCGGCGTCCTCGACGACCTCCCGGCCGAGCACGCCGGCCCAGAACTGCGCCAGGCGAGCCGCGTCGTGCGCATCGAAGGTCACCGTCAGCAGTCGCGAGAGCATCACCGCACAGTACACACGGGCCAGCAAGACAAAAGGCGCCGAGCCGGGCCGGACGTATCGCGAGTGGCGCAGGGCGCGTGTTGACAGTCGCGCGCCAGATCTCCGCTGAGCAGCCGATCACAGGACCACAGAGGTTGAAAGACTGGTCGGCATCGACATCACCGACCAGACCCCCAAACTCCTGGAGTACGCCACCGCCGAGTCATCCGACGTCATCGTCACCATGGGCTGCGGCGACACCTGCCCGGTCTTCCCGGCAAGCGCTACGAGGACTGGCATGATCCAGATGATGTTCTGGACCTCGCGTTCGGAGGTGATCGGCCACCGGATGGGGTTGTCGAGGTTGTCGCCGTCGTGGCGCCACTGGCGCATGGCGTCTTCGAATCGACTGAGAAGGGCGCCGACATGGTTGCGATTGAGAATGAGTTCGTCGACGGTGGCGGTGACGATCTGAGTCGCGGCTTCCAGCATCAGCGCTGCCCGGAACGCTGAGGTGTGCCCCGGTTGGCCGAGGGCGATGGCGGTCAGGACCTTTGACTGCAGCCGCCGCAGGTCATCGGGGTCCTTGACCGTGAGGCTCTTCGCTGAGGTCGCCAGCCAGTGCAGGCCGGCGAGGTCAACCGGATCGTCGATGTCGCGGATGTCAGGCGTGAAGTGGGGCGTCGATGAGGTGCCGCGCGTGTTCCTGAAACAGTTCGAGCAGGAGGGTCGCGGGTTGTAAGCGGGCGTCGTGGAGGACGTCCGCGAGCCATCCGCGGGCGTGGGGAACGTCGTCGTGGGCGACGTTGACGGCGAGGGCGAGGCCGACGATCTGGCTGGGGTCGTTGACGAAGGTGACACCGTCGGTTTGGAACGGGCCCTTACGCATGAGCTGCTTCATGTACCTGACGTGGGTGTCCTCGGTCTCCTGTTTCTGCTCTTGGTGCTCGGCCAGGCGGTCGCCGGCGACCAGCCGCTCACCACGGTTCTTAACGGTCGCGGGTTGACGGGCGTGGTGTGGGGTAGCCGTCCGCATGCGGACGAGGAATCTGGTTGTTGTGGTCACCGGGGCGTCCAGTGGCATCGGGCGGGCGACCGCTCGGGCGTTTGCCGGTCGGGGCTGTGGTCTGGCGTTGGCCGCGCGCCTTGTGCGGGCGGCCGGGATCCGCTGGACCGTCGAAAAAGCGTTCTAGGCCGCCAAGAGCCAGGTCGGCCTGGACCAGCACCAGGTCCGCCGCTGGGGCTCTTGGCACCGCTTCACGACCCTTGCCCTGGCCGCGCTCGCCGTCCTGGCGATCTGCGCCGCCGCCGACGCCGCCGACGACCCCCCGGACAGCGGCTTGATCAAACTGACCGTCAACGAAGTCCGCCGTCTGATCAACACCTTCATCATCCGCCCGATCAGCGACCTCGCCCACCGTTTGCGCTGGTCACCAGTGGCAGCGCCGCCTTCAAGCACGAGCCCGACGAGCCCGCGACACACGACGGCTCAACCTCGAACTTCAACCCTGATCCCGAACGGCGGCTGCCGTATTACCGCGACGAGTACGGCGAAGGTCACCGCGAGCCAGCGATGACCGATGGCCCACAATGCGATCGCCGCCGAGCCGAAGACGGCTACCTTCACGACAACCACGAGTGCCGGCACGGAGAAGGGTGCCCGAGGCGCGGCGAACAACCCCCACAGCGTCGCCGCAACCAGGGGTATGCCCAGCCCGAGCGCAAACCTGGCAAGGGTCCCACCAGGGCGGATGACGTTTTCGGCAAGGGCAGCGCTGCTTACCGGGTCAGGTCTGGTCCTCCTGCTTCGGGTCGATCAGCACCTTGGCGTGCTCGCTCTGGCCCGAATCGAGTTCCTCGAGAATGTCCTTGAGCGATGACAGGCCGAAGGTGCCGGTGTGCAGTGACGCCACGTCGATTCGACCCGCGGCAATCGCCTGCATGGCGCCCACGAAGTCCTCGTGGTTGTAGGCCAGTGACCCGATCACCGTCAGTTCGCGGCTCTGCCAATCGCCGTAGCTGACGCTCGAGTTCTCCAGCGGATAGCCGAGCAACGCGAGCGTCCCGCCCCGGCGCACCAGCTCCGCCGACGGCTGGAACAGCGATGGAACACCGGTGCACTCGTAGACCACGTCGGCACCCAGGCCTCGCGTGAGCCCGTCCAGCACGCTCCGGAGCTCGGCGGGCTCGACCACGTAGGTGAATCCGAGCCTGGTGGCCAGCGCACGGCGGTTCGGCGAGGGCTCGGAGATGATCATCGGTCCGGCTCCGGCGTTGCGCGCGTTCTGAGCGGTGAGCAGCCCGATCGGACCGGCGCCTTGGACCACCGTGGTCGCACCGTACTCTGCCGCCACACGCCGCACGGCGTGGAAAGTGACCGTGGTCGGCTCCACAAGCGCCGCCTCCACATCCGAGAGGCCCTCCGGGACCGGAATCACCCGCCGTGCCGAGACCTGCACCTGCGTGGCAAAGGCGCCGTGAGGCGGCGCGTCGGCGTCGACCCCGTTGGCCTCGGCGAACACCGTGTCGCAGTTGCGGGCATGCCCGGCGACGCACTGGGGGCAGTGGCCGCACGCCGGTCCCACGCCGCCCACCACCCGCTGGCCAACCTGCAGCCCCTCCACGCCATCGCCCACTGCCGAGATCGAGCCGGTCCACTCGTGCCCGAAAACCGCCGGCGGCAGCATGTGCCCGTCGGTATACCCATGGACATCTGTGCCGCAGATCCCCGTATATGTAATGTCGACCGCCACGTGGCCGGGGCCCGGCTCAGTCATGGCACCCGCACCCTCGCGAAGCTCGCATGGACCGGCGACTGCAAGATAACGGTCGGAAGTCATACGAATCCTTCCCTCGGCTGTAGCCCACAGTCTTCCACTCGACCTGCTCTGGCAGGCCCCGGCCGGGAGAACGGGCGCTGCGCGGGCTCGCTTACCGCGCGGGTTGGGGCCACAAGAAGGCTGCGATTCGCCGAGGGGTGCGACTCGCCCGGGCAACCACCCGAGGTTCGCGGCCGCCCCGGCTGTCGGGCGGGTGACGCCTCGACGGCACCACCGGCCCGATCCGCATCAACGAGGCCGCCCGTACAACAGAGTCAGTTGCGCGCCGGGGTGCGGGCGTTCGCGGCGCACGATGACTCGCATCCCGGCCGGCCGACGGGTCAGCTGCAGCAGCCCGGTCGGCTCGGCGACCTGGCCGCGTCGCGCACGCCGCCGTCGGCGTCGAGCGCCGGCGACCAGTCCGAGGTCGGCAGGGCGGCGCTGCCAACTCTGCCCGGGCAGCCGCTCCACCTGCGGGTACCAGCCTTTCCGGCCATCCTTCTCCCAGCGCTGGGCGTACACGTCATCGCGACCCAGAACAGCGAACGGAACAACGCCACCCGCTCCACCGCGAGCCGATCTCCGACACCAACCCAGACATGGGCGCAGTTCTTGGACGGCCGGCCACCGACGACCGGCGGGCGGCCGACAGCAACGCGGTGACGTCGGCCCGTAGGGCGGCTACCTCGGCACGGAGATCCCGCAACTCCTCTGTGCAGCCGCAGGAGCAGCCGGTATCCGTCCGATCGGTCGATGTCGCCGTCACTTCTCCATTGAAACAAGCCGTCGTCGCGGGTCGGCCCAGCGGACCCGGGCGATCGTCCGGCGGATCGTGCGTTCCGGCGGTGGCCGGTACGTCCCGGTCAGCGGGTCGATGCGTACCCGCAGCCGGGCGAGGACCCATGGTGGGGCGTCGTCGGCCCACTGCCAGATCGCGGTGAACCCGTCGGCGTCACAGGTCACGGCACACGCGGCGATCAGCAGGATCGCCACCAGTGGATGCCAGCGACCTCGGGGCGAACGTGGATCCGGCACCGCCGCGAACGCCTCCGCGAGACTGTCCACCTGGACCGGGGCAACCTCGGCCGGGCCGGTGTTCCCGGACATGGTGCGAGCAGGCGATGATGTCAGGGCAGGCACGGCACCCCTTTTGAGATCGGGAAGCGTCAGGAACTTCGCGATCTATCGGTGCCGTGCCTGTATGTGCTGTGCCGCCAGGGCCGTGGTTGGCACGGGACCAAGTCCAGCTCACGCATGATGGACCGCACCAGCTCGGGGCTGCAGTCCACGCCCCAGCGGACGGGCAGGAACCGGGTGAAATTGATCCCGGCCTTACTACGTGATCGGCGAGGACGGAACGTGTACCCCAGGAACGTGAACTCCGTGTCCGCGAAACCGCTGCTGTCGTCGGGTACCGGCCGCAGGCGGCACGTTCGGTGCTTCCTCGCTGCTTCTCAGGGCGGGTTGTCTCACCTAGACGCGATCATGATCCTCGCGTCCCGGAACAGGCATGCCCATGCTTTCGAGGTCTGCGACCCAGTGTCCAGAGGCAACCGGCTGCATCAAGCAGCACAGCGGCGTTGCGCCCCGGTCCGTAGTGATCCTGATCGGGGGCATCCTGGTCGGCCCAGGAGTGGTTGGCGGTCACCCGCGGGTGGCTTCCCTCCGGGTATACGACGTCCAACCCCCGATGATCCGGGGTTGTCCGGGCGAGTATGAGCGGTATGGGGCATCGGGGAGGCGGTGGACAGGGTCAGGACCTGTTGCAACGTCGCGAGGACGTGCGACAGGCCAACTTCCTGGAACTGTTCGTCGACCTGGTGTTGGTGTTCGCCCTGGCCGGGGTGGTCAGCCGGGTCGCGCGGGACATCGTCAGCGAAGACGTTGTCGTCCGGTGGCGGTCGATAGCCTTCCTGCTCGTGCTGTCGCTGCCGCTGGTCTGGTTGTGGATCACGACCGCGCACATCACCAGTTGGTTCGACCCCCGCCGCCGCAAGATCCAGTGGATCGTGCTGGCCAGTGCCTTCGGGCTGCTGGTCATGTCGTCCTCGCTGCCGTACGCGTTCGTCGGCCGCGGGTGGGCGTTCGTGCTGCCGTACGTGATCCTGCAGTGCGGCCGGCCGCTCATCCTGATACCGGGGCTGCGCGGACACCCCCTGCGGCAGCTTTACCGCCGGTCGCTGCCGTGGCGCGCGGCCTCGGCGGTGATCTGGATTGCCGGCGCGGCCGTCAGTGGGGGCCCCCGGGCCGCCCTGTGGGGGGCCGCCGTGACCGTGGACATCGTCGCCGCGCAGCTGCGCTGGCCGGTACCGGGGATGGCCCGGCCATCGGTAGGTCCGTGGGCCACGGACAGCCGCCACCACCTGCCCGAGCGCTACCAGCAGCTCCTGCTGATCGCCCTCGGGGAAACCGTGCTCGCCGTCGGCACCACGCTGACCGACCAGCCGGTCACCGCGGCGACCGCCGCGGGGCTGGTGGTGGCGTTCCTGTCGACGGTGCTGATGTGGCGCATCTACTTTTACCGCTCCGGCCAGGTACTCGCCGAAGCCGTCGCCGCAGCGGGGGACAGGGACGCCGCCGGCCGCGCCACCGGCACTGCCCACGTCGTCATGGTGCTGGGCATCGTCGCCGCCGCTGTCGGCTTCGAGATCGTACTGAAACACCCGGACGGCCCGCCCGAGCCGGCGTGGCTCGTCGCGATCCTCGGCGGTCCGGCACTGTTCCTCTACGGCCGCATCCGCCTGGAACGCGTCGTGTTCGACCGGCTTTCCATCCGCCGCGTCGTCGCCATCGCCGCCCTGGCGGTCGCCGCCGTCCCCCTGTATTTCGTCCCGACGCTGGCCGCTTCGGTCGTGGCCGGGCTCGTACTGCTCGCCGTCGCCCTCGCGGACGCCCGCCATGCCGCCGGCCGTCCCCCCGAGGCCCCCTCCACGGCGCACTAGCCGAACGTTGTCACTGACGTCGTGAGAACCGACATCCGCACGCCCTCACCGCACGTCGGGGTTATCCGAGTCGACCAGCGGCCCACTCAGCTAGTCGGTGCATCATCGGTTCGAGCCGCTGCCGGAACTCGTCGCGCATCTGCTTCTCCGCAGCTGGCGGTACGCCCGCCGGAACATCTGCCCAAAACTCTTGAGTCAGACGACATGAGTCAGGCCCAAGCGCCTCGACGGTGACTGCCCCCCAGCTAGGACACCAGGAGACAAGGCTACGGGTCACGGCACGACGGCCATGGTCGAGCTCGGTCACCTCGTGAAGCGCACCCACTCGCCCGCCCGCAGTCCGCTCCACGAAAGCTTGAATCTCGCCGATTCCCTCCCGACCTGGGAGAGACACGGCTACTTCCGCGGCGTCGATGAGCTTGAGACAGGATGCCGGATCCCACATGAACGACCACACCGCATCCGCACTCTGCGGCAAGTCGACAGCGGCTGTCTCTCTTACCTGAACCGGCCTGGTTGTAACTCTGACCATCCGTAGGCGTTTTCGCATGCCGCATAGTCCCAGGCCTCAAGACAGGTCGGGGAAGGAGGCTGGTGACTGGACGGCAAGGGCGATCGGAAGACCGAGGGCAATAAGCGTCAGAATCTCAGCGGCGGCGACGGGCTGAAAGGATCGCAGTCGTGACCCCTCTGTCCCGACCCGAAAGACCTCACGTCGCTGGTCCTGCGTACCGACTTCACCGATAACGCGGCGTGGGACGCACTGAAAGCCGCCCTCATCGCCGGAGACCCTTACCTTAACGCGATCTTCGTCAGCGACCCTCAGCACGCCGGGTGGGCATCCATGCCCTGGTCCAAGCTGATGCCGACGCATACGATGACGACAAGCTGACCTACCTGTTCCTGGCCGACTCGACCACCATGGGCGACTACGACAGTCTGCTGTTCACCCCGTGGCGGTTCGACGCCGCCCTGCTGATCTCCGGCATCGTCACGATGGCCGCGATCATCTACCTGCTGATCCTGCTGCGAGCGGGGAAGTTCAACCCGCGAACGCTGGCGTTCGCCGCCGTGTTCTATCTCGCCTTCGCCGCCGCGCTGGTGCCGGTCCTGTCCTGAGTGGCCCGCACCTGGAGGTCGGTCCTGTCCTGAGCCGCCGCACCCGGCGGGCCCGGCGGTATGTGTCCATCACAGAGGTCCGCCGGGCCGGCCGGCGCCGTGGCGGAGTTGACGCCACGGCTTCTCATAATTTAGCGTCACCTAAGCAAGGTAAGTCTTACCTAACTTCTGAGGTGAATTGTGCTGGGCAACTTCTTCATCGGGTTGCGTGAGGGCCTTGAGGCGACGCTCGTGGTGAGCATCCTCGTGGCGTACCTGGTCAAGAGCGGCCGCAAGGACCGGCTCCCCATGGTCTGGGCGGGGGTAGGCATCGCCGTGGCGGTGAGCCTCGCCTTCGGCGCGGTGCTCAGCTTCACCTCAGCGCGGATGACCTTCGAGGCGCAGGAGGCGTTCGGTGGCATCCTGTCGGTCATCGCGGTCGGTTTCGTCACCTGGATGATCTTCTGGATGCGCCGCGCCGCCCGGTCCCTCAAGAGCGAGCTGCACGGCCGGGTCGACGCCGCCTTGGCCGTGGGGTCGGCGGCGCTCGTGACCACGGCGGCGATCGCCGTGGGCCGGGAGGGCCTGGAGACCTCGCTGTTCATCTGGACGGCGGTGCAGGCCACCGGGCAGACCGCCACCCCGCTGGTCGGCGCCGCGCTCGGGATCGCCTGCGCGGTCCTGCTCGGCTGGCTGCTGTACCGGAGGGCGGTCACGCTCAACCTGTCCCGGTTCTTCACCTGGACCGGCGCCGCGCTGATCATCGTCGCCGCCGGCGTCCTGGCCTACGGCATGCACGACCTGCAGGAGGCGGGCATCCTGCCCGGCCTGAACGCGCTGGCCTTCGACGTCTCCGCCCAGGTGCCGCCCGGCAGTTGGTACGGCACCCTGCTCAAGGGCGTGTTCAACTTCAGCCCCGCCTCCACCTGGCTGGAGGTCACCGCCTGGCTCGCCTATGCCATTCCGGTGATGGTGCTGTTCTTCCGCCCGGCCAAGCGCCCGCGCCCGCGCCGGCAACGTCCGCCACCAGCCCCGTCGCCTGACGTTCCACCGATCCCACACCGGAGAGTTCATGAACAGCCGTACTGCCCTCGTCGCTGTCGCCGTCACCTGCACGGTGGGTGCTCTCACCGCCTGCGGTGACGACTCCACCGCCGGGAAGGGCGACGCAGTGGCGATCACCGCCACGGACAGTGCCTGCCAGGTGGCCCGGACCAGCTTCGACCCCGGCGCGGTCACCTTCACCGTCAGCAACAAGGGCCAGCAGACCACCGAGGTCTACGTGTACGGGCAGCAGGGCGACTCCTTTACGAAGGTGGTCGCCGAGGTGGAGAACATCGGCCCCGGCCTGAGCCGTGATCTCACCGCCACGCTTGCCGGCGGCCGGTACGAGATCGCCTGCAAACCCGGACAGACCGGCGACGGCATCCGTACCCCGATCACCGTCAGCGGCGCCGCCGCCTCGACCCCGGCGTCCTCCGCCGCCGACGCCGCTTACGACCGGGAGATCGAGGTCGAGGTCACCGCGACCGCGGTGCAGGGCGCCGACGGGCTCTCCGCCAAGACCGGCGAGAAGATCGAGTTCAAGCTGGAGAACAAGGCCGACGCGAAACGCGCGCTGGAGATCATCGACCCGTCCGGCAAGGTCATCGCCGAAATCGAAGCCGACGCTGGCGGCGCCGCCGCGACAATCCTTCCGCTCAACACTGCGGGCGCTGGACCCTCAAGGTAGAGGGCCAGGGCGCGGCCGAGGTGGAGAAGATCCTCACCGTCGCCTAACAACCCAGGTCTGCAGCCTCCCGAACGCCCAGGCCGGCTGCGGCGCCCGCGCAGGTGCCGCCGGGGGTGGGGTATTCGGTTCGTGTCCCCCGCGTACCCCACCCTCCGTCCGAGCATTGGTTCGGCCGGTGAAAATGCCGGCCAGGGGCCGGGGTCGTGAATAGCAAAGGGGACAGCCATGCTCGCTGACACGGGGGCGGTGGGAGCAGGTAGACGACGAGGACGGACGAGGCGAAGATGCCGGCGTGTCCGGCCGGCGTCCCGGCGATGCGGGCGGTCCAGGCGGCAGGGGTGAGGTCGACGTGTCTGGCGCATGGCGTGGTCAGCCGGCCCGACCGGCTGCCGATGGGCCCTCGTCCTGACTGCGGCCACCAGTCCACGCCGTCATGCAGGAGCACGACAACCCACCGCGCGCTGGCGCACCTGGCATTGGCCATGTCGGCGTTCAGATCAGCGGTCGGCCTGCGCCTCGCGCCAGTCCCGCACGGAGTCGCGGACCCGGTCGAAGACCGCCATCGGTGGACCGGTCAGCATGTTCGCGGGTGCGGATTCCCCGCTGTGGGGATGCGGGCGGGTAGGCGCCATCTTCTCGGCGGCGCGGACAGCCACGGCCATGCGAATAAGCTGCTCCTGCGACACCTTCTGACGAAGGGACCGGAACTCCTCGGTCTCCTCCCGCTTGGCGTGCTGCAGCACCGCGTCGCCGAGCTTCGCTAGTTTCGTGTTGAACTCCGGGTGGTCGACACCCATGTCGTAGAGCTCCGCCAGCTCGCGTTTAGCCTGGTCCTCCTCCTTGCGGCGATTCTCCACCACCTGCTCGCCGGAATCGATCTTGCGCTGGGCGACCGGGTGCACGATCTCCTCCTCGGCGCTCTCATGTACGGCCAAAAGGCGAACGAGGTCCTCAAACAGCTCGCGCTTCTGCCGACCCTGCGGCTCGCTGACCACCCGGCTGAAGAGCATCTTGATCTGGTTGTGTTGATCGAGCAGAAGGCCCACGACGTCCTGCTTCTCCGCCGTCGCCATGCCGGCTCGCCGTGACCTCTGAATGTCAGCTTGGGCGGACGATTCTTCGCGGACGGCCCACATCTCGCCCACCCCCGCGCCGTCTCCTGCCCGACGCCCACGCCTGGCTCGGATGGCGCCCGCCGCTACCGCCACCGCTGCGACCGACAGCACCGCCGCCCACGCTGGCGGCTTCCTGCTACTCCGACGTTTCATACAGCACCGCCCTTAACGGTCACCATCTCCTCTCCATCATCGAGACGACAGCCCGGCCGGGCAGGGTAAAACCGTGCAGTGAACACGGTCGTGTCACGTGCAACGTCTCGTCAATAGGGATCGTCCTAGCCCAGTCGACCGCCGGTGGAGCTGGCCCAGATCGCCTACCAGCTGCCCCAGTTGCGGGGCCACAGCCGGTCAAATGTCACGGGTCGGCGGCGGCCGGATGGCCGACGGCGAACGCGCAGGTTCAGGGCGCCCTGTTCGCGCCTTCGACCCACCATGCGGTTGATGAGCTCCGGTCAGGTGACCTACGCCGCGACGGACGTGGTCGCTTCGTCCGGCATCTGCCGCCACCTGCGGACCGCCTTGGTCGCCCGGCTCGCGCAACGCGAGCGCGGGCGCGACGTTGAGCCCTTGGGGTTTGTCCCCTGAGCCTGCGATCCCCAATGGGTTCGGGCCCGATCAGAGGGGCAAAGAACTGCCGATCCTTCGATGGAGGTAGATGACATGGTTAACAGGTCCGGCTCCGGGGCTGGAGCCGCCAAGCACCCGGTACGCACGGCCGCCCAGGTCGTCGGCGCGGTCTTCGTACTGGTGGGTGTGCTCGGCTTCATTCCCGGCATTACCAGCAACTACGACACCATGATGTTCGCCGGCCACGATTCCGAGGCGAAACTGCTCGGGCTGTTCCAGGTGTCGGTCCTGCACAACCTGGTGCACCTCGGGTTCGGCGTCGCCGGGCTGGCGCTGTCCCGCAGCGTCTCCGGCGCGCGCATGTACCTGATCGCCGGTGGAGCCATCTACCTGGTGCTCTGGCTCTACGGCCTGGTCATCGACCTCAAGAGCGGTGCCAACTTCGTACCGCTGAACGGCGCCGACAACTGGCTGCACCTCTTCCTCGGCCTCGGCATGATCGCCCTCGGTGTGGCGCTCACCCGGGGGTCGGCCAGCCGGCGCTGAACACCGTGGTCCAGCGGCGCCGCAACCGTGGTTGCGCGCCGCAGCCTTCGCCACCTGGTACCGCCCAAGAAGCCGCCCGGGATGCCGTCCCACACCCTGCCGGCACGCGACAGGGTGCTGCCCTCGGAGAGGTGATCGGCGAGGGAAGCCTCGACCGCAGAGGACCGGGTCTTCCACTGCGCAACCTGGGCCGCGAAGGTGACCGTGGCCAAATCGGCGGGTCGGGCGGGGTCGTGCAGGAGGAGAGTCGCATAGATGGAATGTCCACCGTTACCTCCCCCCACCACCGCCCAGCGGGAAGTGGCGGCTCTCGCCCGGTGGTCTACAACGGCGGCGGTCGGCCTGCGGCGGTGCAATCCATTCAAAAAGCAGCACCCGGCCTCGTGCCGACCTCATTTCGCATACAAAGAAGCCGCTGGGTTCAGTCCGACAACGTCGAAAGGGATTGGGCGTTGAAGGCTCCGCCGCCACCGCGGGTGTCCTGGCCGGTGATGTACCACCAGTGGAACTGGATCTCCTTCATCCACTGGCGCTACCCGCCCGCCATGGTGGAGCCGATCCTGCCCGCTGGGCTGAGGCTCGAAACCTTCGACGGCTCGGCGTGGATCGGGCTGACACCGTTTCTCATGGAAGGGCTGCGCGCGCCCGTGGTCCCTGCCATGCCCTGGGTGTCGCGGTTCCCCGAGACGAACGTTCGCACGTATGTCCGGGATGACCGAGGCCGCAGCGGCATCTGGTTCCTCTCGCTGGACGCCGCGCGGCTACCCGCCGTCCTCGCCGCCCGCGTCACCTACCGGCTGCCGTACTTCTGGTCGGACATGGCCGTGCACGTTACCGGCAGCCGCATCGATTACCGCTGCCGTCGCCGCCTACCGTCACGTGGCGGAGCGCGATGCGACGCCGACGTGGCGCTGGGCGCAGCGCTGGACGAGTCGGAACGCGACGAACGGGTCCACTTCCTGACCGCGCGCTTCCGACTGTTCACGCTCATCGCCGGCAGGCTCGCCGCCGCCGAGGCCGAACACCAGGACTGGCCGCTGCACCATGCAGAGCTGCGTCACCTGGACCAGGACCTGGTCCAACGTGCCGGACTACCGCCGCCCCCCGGCGATCCATTGGTTCACGCTTCACCCGGAGTCGCGGTCAAGGTCGGAATGTGGCGCCGGTGACGGCAGCGGCGGTAACGCGCACCGTGGTGGAAACGATGCATCGGCATACGGGCAGCGTGACGTCGATGCCGTCGCGGCATGCACGGGATCGTGGCCATAGCGCGCCCGCGCGATCACGCCAGGGATGCGGTGTCAGCATCGGTACCCCGCCCAGGGGGTAGATGACGTCGCGCAGCCGCTTGGCGATGATGGTGTGGTATCGACACTTCCCCTACCTGTCCACGATGTCCCAGCGCACCAGGCCTTTGCCCTCCGGCGGGTCGTTGGGTGTGACGATGCCTCGAACCCTGCCGAGGAGCTGCCAGGAAGGCATATCCCAACCGCAACTGAGCGCATCCCCGCCAGAGATCAACGGCGATTGTCGCACCGACCAGGTCAAGGCGTCGGCGCTGCGCGCGATACCTATGTACGACCTGGTGTCCATACGACCACACTGTCCACTGGCACCCGAAAAGGCCTCGAAGACGATGTACCAGTAGCCGTCCTGTTCGCGAGTCATCTGCGCCTTACCGACGCCATACATGACCCAGGGCGGCGGCGGCGACAGGATGACCTTCTGCCGCTCGCCGGTGTACTCGCCGGCCAGCGCGTTGAGGTGAACTAACGCGCGCGTCTGCTTCAGGCGCTTGGTCGAGTCGTTTCCATGGAATGTCAGGATGTAGCCGGTGCCGTCCTTTTCGATATCGGGCGTCCCGACCTCATCGTCCCACGCGCCCACCGCTCCCGGTCGAAGAATGAGCGTACTGTTCGACCAGTTACGCCCGTCGGTGCTGGTGACGTATCGAACGGAATGCAGGCTTCGCGCGTTTCCCGGGCCCGAGTAGTTTAGGTCATGGTCACGCTGCTCAAATGCCATTACGAGGCGGGATCCGTCGGCGATGACATCCGGTGCGTAGACCCACGTGCTCTGGACGCTGTCGTCGAAAGTGCAACTCTGACCGTCCTGGACGGTCTGCAGGGCGGGCAACGGTCGCCCGCCGTTCACGGGCGTCCAGGTGGCTCCGCCGTCGGCGGAAGTCGCCATTGCCACGCCCTGGGGGATGGTACAGCTGGTCCCAGCCGGGCTGATGAAGGTCCGGTAGTACATGAGGTACTGCCCGTTCCAGATGACGAAGGTGGTTTCCGCGTGATCGGCGATGGCGGCGGGAAACGCTAAACTCGCCGGGCTCAGGCGCGCGGCATTGGTGAACAGCTTACAGCCGGTTCCGCACGCGGGCGCCGTAACGTCGGCTGCCCGGCCTGCGAGCTTGTTGTTTCTCAGGTCCGGCTCGGACATCGTTGCAGCTTTGGCCCACGACGACGGGGCATTGCTTCTGGGTGTGGTCGGATCGGAGATCCCCATCGCCGCCGCGCAGAGGGCAGCGAGCAGGGACGCGCCCAAACTTCGCGTCTTCTTGGTCATGGTCTCTCCTTGCCGCTCGGGCATTCGGGACACGTTTTGCCGGATGACCAGTTGAGGCGCAGCGCCCGAGGCAACGCGGGCAACGGCGTCCAGCCGTCGGTTCGCGGCGGCGTCGGCGGGATGTAGTTTCCTGCATTCCACCTGCCGTATGAGGGGTAGTACCGGTATGCACCCGGAACTTCCGCCTCGGCTATTTCCCGCGGGCTGCGTGGAGTTGCCGTTTGGCTGGTTACCCCTGCTACGGGGCGACTAGTCGCGTGGGGATCGTCCCCGCCCATGACGGAAGTAAGCCGCTCGGGCGGGGTGAGCTTGCGTCCGAGTTTCTGTTGATCCGGCCGATCTGCTCGACGACGCGGTGGTCGGGCAGACGCCGGAGCGGCGGCGAGGTGTGAGGCTGCAGCGGACGTTCAGGGTCGTTCAGGGAGAATGTCCGGGTGGTCGGCCTGGGCGCGGGACGCAGGCCCCAATAAGCCGGCTGCTGGCCACGGACGGCCATCGGTCCCGACGTGCGCCCGGTCCGGGCCAGCGAGACCGACCTGCTCTGCCTGCGGTGGTGGCGGAGGTAGGGGTTTCGCCAGGTGGCCTTCAAAGCCGAGTTGACGGTCGTCACCCGCGCACCGCGCAGGTCCAAGGGGTCTGGGTGGCGCCGGAGTGGCGCTGCCGGGGCATGGCGGGTCCCCGCGATGGCGGCCGTGGTACGCGACTCTCTGCTGAGCCTGGCGGACTGCCGAGAGCCCCGCCGGCCGATGGGTATCCGACCGGCCAGACGAGCCGGTTCAGCCTCGTCGGTAGCGGCGTCCGAGAAGCAGCCGCGAAGGCTCTCCAGGTGCGCAAAGCTGGCCTCATGGGCAAATCGGTGGAATCTTGGCGCGATGCTGTCGCCGCCGAGCCAGGTATGCCAGGAGGCGTCACATGGCACGGAGATACCGCTGCGCGGTGAGCGCGGCTAGTGCATTTCTCGCGGTCGCCCTCGTGCTGACGGGTTGCAGCCGCGGTGGTGGCGGCGGCGCAAACACGGACAAGGGGTTCAAGATTGGATTGTTGTTGCCGGAGGGGCGGGCCACCCGGTATGAGTCCTTCGACCTCCCGCTGATCCAGGCCCGGATCAGCCAACGCTGTGCCAAATGCCAGCTGCTGCACGAGAACGCCGACCAGGACCCGGCCAGGCAGCAGTCGCAGGCCGAAGCGATGCTGACCCAGGGGGTCAAGGTGCTCATCCTCGATGCGGTGGACGCGAAGGCGGCGGTCGCGATCGTGAACAAGGCCAAGTCGCAGAACATCCCGGTGGTCGCCTACGACCGGCTCATCGGTGGGCCGATCGCGTACTACGTGTCGTTCGACAACCGCAAGGTCGGCGAGCTGCAGGGGCAGGCCCTGGCCGACGCGATCAGCCGCGGCGGAGACCTCAAACGCGGAGACATCGTCATGATCAATGGGTCGCCGACCGATCCGAATGCCGCCGAATTCAAGGCCGGCGCGCACGCCGTGCTGAACGGCAAGGTGAACATCGGCAAGGAGTTCGACACCCCGGACTGGTCGCCGGACAGGGCGCAGCAGGAGATGGACGGGGCGATCAGCGCCCTCGGCTGGGACAGAATCATCGGGGTGTACGCCGCCAACGACGGCATCGCCGGTGGCGCGGTCGCTTCCATGAAGGCCGCCGGATTCCCCGCCCCGCTGCCGCCCGTCACCGGACAGGACGCGGAACTCGCGGCGGTCCAGCGGATCGTGTCCGACGATCAGTACATGAGCGTCTACAAGGCGATCAAGCCCGAGGCCGAGACGGGAACCGACATGGCGATCGCCGCGGCCACCGGAAAGGCCTACGCCGGCCAGCCCACCCTGCAGCGGAACAACGGTACGCGGGAGGTCATCTCAGTGTTGCTGAACCCAGTGCTGCTTACCAAGGCCAACATCAAGGACACGGTGATCAAGGACGGCGCTTTCACGACGGCTCAGATTTGCGCCGGCCGATTCGCCGAGCCGTGCGCTGCGGCCGGCATCTCTTGAACCGAGGACGCCGTGGCCGATGCGCCCGCACTCGCCATGTCGGGCATCTCCAAGCGGTTCCAGACGGTGCAGGCACTGTGCTCCCGGTGCACCGACGCCGGATGCCCTCGCCTCGCAGACGCCGCCCTCACCCTCGATCGCTACCGCGCGGAACGGCTGGAGAGGCACCGGCTCCGTCGAGGGCGGTAAGGGATCCCGTCGATCTGAGGCCGGGCCGCCCCGGTTCTCACCGGGCGGCCCGGCCCCCTGCCGGATGGCACCGTCAGGCGCGCGACCACTTCTGGTTGGCGCCGCCGGAGCAGTCCCACAGTTGGAGCTTGCCGCCGTTGTTGGCGTTCCAGTCCCGGACGTCGACGCACCGGTTGGAGCTGAGGTTGACCAGGTCACCCGTGGCGTTGAGGGTGAAGCGTTGCGCGGGGTTGCCGTTGCAGCTGACCAGGTTGACCTCGGTGCCGTTGGCGGTGCCGGCCCAGGCGGGGTCCATGCACTTGCCCATCGCTTGGATCGTGCCGTCGGCGGCGAACGTCCAGGCCTGCGCCGGGCTGGTGTTGCAGTCCCAGATCTGCAGCTTGGCGCCGTCCACCGGGTTGGCCCCGGGGATGTCGATGCATCGGCCGCTCTGCGCTCCCTTGATGCGGCTGGTGCCCGACGGCGGGGTGCCGCCGCCGGAGCTGTAGCCGGACACCCGGACGTAGTCGACGAGCATCTGCTGGGGGAACTGCGTGGAGCCGTCGGGGTATCCCGGCCAGTAGCCGCCGACGGCCACGTTGAGGATCATGAAGAAGGGGTGGTCGAACACCCAGCGGTTGCCACCGAGCCGGGTGGGGTCCACGCGGTGGTACTCGACGCCGTCGAGGTACCAGATGATGGAGTTCGGCTCCCAGTCGACCCGGTAGGTGTGGAAGCCGTCGGCGAGGGGCTGGCCGAGGGTACGGCTGCCGCTGATGCCGCCCGAGCCGGAGTAGCCCGGTCCGTGGATGGTGCCGTAGACGGTGTTGGGCTCCCTGCCGATGTTCTCCATGATGTCGATCTCGCCGGAGTTCGGCCATCCGACGCTGCCGATGTCGTTGCCGAGCATCCAGAACGCCGGCCAGATGCCCTGACCCCGGGGGATCTTGATGCGGGCCTCGAACCGGCCGTACGCCTGGTTGAAGGTGGCGGACGTGAGCAGCCGGGCGGAGGTGTACTCGCAGCGGCCGTAGTGGCACTGGTAGTTGGCGGGGTTCTCCTTGCGGGCGGTGATGACCAGGTTGCCCTGGCCGTCGTGTACCGCGTTGCTCGTGCTGTTGGTGTAGTACTGCTGCTCGTTGTTGCCCCAGCCGCTGCCGCCGATGTCGAAGCGCCATTTGCCCTGGTCGACGGGCGCGCCGGCGGGGGCGTTGAACTCGTCCTGCCAGCTGATCCCACCGATGGCGGCTTCGGCCGGATCGGACTGGGCCGGCAGGGTGAGGGCTGCGGCGAGGGTGATGACGGCGACCGCCGCGCGGGCGAGGGGTCGTGACCGCAGAGCGGGTCGGGATGTGAACACGGGAGGCTCCTGGCGGGTCTGGGATGGTTGGGGGTGGCGGGCGCTAGCCACGGCGCCACTTCTGGTTGGCGCGCCGGCGCAGTCCCACAGCTGGAGACGCGCGCCGTCGGAGTTGTTCCAGTCCTTGATGTCGACGCACTTGTTGGCCTGGGGGTTGACCAGGTCGCCAGCGGCGGAGAGCACGAACTGCTGGGCGGGGTTGCCGCTGCAGTTGACGATCTGGATGGCCGCGCCGTTGGCGGTGGAACCCCAGGCGACGTCCATGCACTTGTTGTTCTGGGTGCGCAGCGTCCCGCCGGTGAAGGTCCACGCTTGAGCGCCGGTGCCGTTGCAGGTCCAGGTCTGCAGCGGGACGCCGTCGGAGAAGTTCGAGTTCGGTACGTCGATGCACCGGTTGTTCCAGTTGCTGATCACCCGGTCACCGCCGCTGGAGGTGGTGATCAGCGACAAGCCGTACACGCCGAGGATCTCGTTCACCGGCTGGAACCACATGGTGCCGCCGGTGGAGCAGTTGCCGGAGCCGCCGGAGGTGACCCCCTGGGCCTGGTCGCCGGAGATCCAGGCACCGCCGGAGTCGCCGCCTTCCGCACAGGCGTTGCTGCGGCTCAGCCCGGAGACCGCCCCCTGCGGGTAGTTGACGGTCTCGTCCCGGCCGAGGATGGTGCCGCAGCGCCACCCGGTGGTGCGCCCGGACCGGCAGACGGAGCTGCCGATCGCCGCGTCCCGCGACCCGGCCACCGACACGTTGCCCCCGGAGTAGTTGTTGACCCAGGGACGGGGCGTCCAGTCACCGTTGGTGCGTACCCAGGCGTAGTCGTTGCCGGGGAACGAGGAGCCGGCGAACGTGCCCTGCGCGACGTTGTTGAAGCCGAGCGTCGGGCTGCCGACACCCCCGCAGTGGCCGGCCGTGACGAAGCCGCCGACCACGGCGAAGCCCACCGAGCACAATGTGTTGCCGTTGATGACGTACTGGTCGCCGCCGCGGATGTCGTACATCAGGCGGGGTGCCGCGGGGGCCTCGACGACGCGGACGGCGGTCGGCGACACCCCGCTGGCGCGCGCGAAGGCGGTCGCCTGGGCGACGGCTCCCGGTCGGGCTGTCACCACGATGCTGTTGGTCGCGACGTCGACCGCCCAGCCGTAGATGCCGCCCGGATCCGCCTTGGACTGGCGCTGATCGAGGCTGCGCTTGAGGGAGCGCAGGGTGTTCTCGCTCCGGGTGACCACGGTGGCGTCGGCGCCTTCAGCGGCGACGGCGGCAGCTGATGCCGGGTCCGTGACCGCGACGGTCAACCGTTGCCGGCCGGCGGGAATCCAGGCGCCGGCGAACGCGACCCGAGTCGGGCGCGCAGCCGTCGTTCCACGACCGGCGCGGTGGCCTCGGCGCGCAGCCGTTGGCCGATCTGCTTGTCGGTCAGGCCCAGGTCTCGACGCAGCGCGGCCACTACGTCGGGATCCAGTCCGGTCGCGGTCGCCGCCGGCCCTGTCGGGCTCGGGGCGGCGCTGGCCGGGCCTGTCGCGGGGAAGAGACTGACGATCGTCAGCGCGGCAACCAACGAACCGAGCAGGCGCAAGCTTGGTGTCACGGGCACCTCCTGGAGGGGGACTGTCGGCGGAGGGGGGCGCCGAAGAGAGCGCTCTCGCGATGAAGCATGTCGATGCGTCGAACTTCTGTCAAGAATGTTGCCAGTGGCGCTGCCCGGCGCCGCCACGTCGGCACTGTGGATCCACGAGGCGTCACTCTTGGTGGATCATTTCGGCTGCGTGAGCCGTTTGGTAATCAAATATTCACATGGCTATTGACACGCGACATCGACCACCTCGAAGCTCTGAGAGCGCTCTCTTGGGTCCCACGAGCGATCGCCACCAGCGTTTAGTGTCGCAGCCACCCCGCACATGCCCTCGATCCGCACCCACACCTGTCGATGCGATGGCACCCGTTCTCACCGTCAAGGAGTTGCCTTGAGTAACAGACGCTCGTTCCGCAGGAGGCTAGTCGCAGCCTTCGCTGGGCTGGCGGCGTTCGCCATGGCCGTCCCCGTGACCTACGCGGCGACCCAGGAACCGGCACTCGCCATCGGCCCGGACCTGCTCCCCGTCACCGTCAGCAACAACTCGGGCCGTAGCGAGGCGGTCTACCTGTACATCCTCGGCACCGACCTGCGTCCCGGCGGCGGTCTCGGCTACGTCAACGCCGCCGGCACGTTCACCCGTTGGCCCGCGGGCGGCCTTCCGCCCACTCCGGCGCCCGACGTGGCGATCGCCGGCCCGGGCAACGGCGGTAACGTCACCGTCCGGTTCCCGCGGTTCATTTCCGGGCGCATGTACTTCTCCTTCGGCCAGAAGCTCGACTTCCGTCTCACCCCCGACGGCATCGTGCAGCCCGCCCCATGGGCCGGCGGTGACCCGAACCGGAACATCCTGTTCGACTGGTCGGAATTCACCTACAACGATTCCGGCCTGTGGTTGAACAGCTCCCAGGTGGACCAGTTCGCCGTCCCGCATGCCGTCTCCGTGACCGACGCCAACGGCGTCACGACGAAGACCGGCGAGCTGCTCAACAACGGCCGGACGAACGTCATCGACGCGATCAGGAATCAGCCTGCCTTTGCCCGCTCGGTTGTCACCCGGGCCGACGGCACCGTGCTGCGCGTCCTCGCGCCGGGCAAGGCCATGGACGCCGGGCTGATGGATGCCACCTACCTCGACTCGTACATCAACTCGGCGTGGAACGCGTACACCGGCCGTACGCTCACGGTCGTCCCGCGCGTCGCCGAGCCGAACCGCAAGTTCTTCGGCCGCACCGTCGGCAACAACATGGTCTTCACCGACTCGTCCGGCGCACAGGTCGCGACGGTCGCCAAGCCCACCACCAGCAACGTGTGGGGCTGCGACGGGGTCTTCAACGCCCCCAACACGCCGCCGTTCATCGAGCCGGAGATCAAGCGGACCCTCTGCACGGCGCTGGTCCGCGGCACCCTCGGCCAGTTCGACGTCGAGCCCCAGCTGAACGCCGACACCTTCTACCAGAACAGCGCCCCGAACCACTACTCGCGGATCATCCACGCCAACATGGCCGACGGGAAGGCCTACGGCTTCGCGTACGACGACGTCGGTGGCTTCGAGTCGCTCGTGAACAGCGGCAACCCCCGCTCGGCTGCCATCGCCCTCACCCCGTTCGGCGCGGGCGGCCCCACCGCGCCGCCGCCGACCAGCCCGCCGACGACGCCCCCCACGACCGGGGACATGATCGTCAGCAACTGGCACAACAAGTGCGTCGACGTGCCGAACTGGAACTTCAACGACGGCCAGCGGCTCGTCGTGTGGGACTGCCACGGCGGCACCAACAGCGCTGGGGATTCGTCAACGGCACGCTGCGCACGCAGAACAACAAGTGCATGGACGTGGCCTGGGGCCCCACCGCCAACGGGGCAGCCATCCAGATCGCGAACTGCTCCGGCAACCCGGCACAGCAGTTCGTGCTGAGCGGTGCGGGCGACCTGGTCAACCCGCAGGCGAACAAGTGCGTGGACATCGCCGGCTGGAACCCGAACAACGATGCGGTGCTGCACCTCTGGGACTGCACCGGCGGCGCCAACCAGAAGTGGCACCGAGGCTAATTCGCCGGTCAGGGGTACGAGTTCCTTCGGGCGCACCCGGGTGAGTGGGCCGTGACCAGCGGGAACGTTGGCCACGGCCCACTACTGCTGGGGGTGGAAGACGCAAACGGACTTTCCGGCCGTTACCTCGGGTCGGCAGGGCACCCAACCGACGTGGGTCTCCGCAGGTTGACCGGTCGACGCCGCGTAGGGCGCAAACCGACGGGTAAGCGGGCGCGCGAATACTGACGGACGGCGGTGCCGGTGGAGACGACCGAGTTGCGGGTACCGGGCGTGGGCGGATCGAGCGCGGAGAAGGCCCTCGACCGGCCGATCGTGACCAGGGTGGCCGGCGACGAGGACGCCGGATTCTTCCGCCCCAGGACGGGCTTCGGCGACCCGAGGGGGCCCGGCGGAGTGCTGATCGAGGCGTACCGCTGGGGCAACCTGACTGGCGGCAACGCCACCCGAACCTTCTCCCTGGTGCTGCTGCTGCCCTTCATGCTGAGCAACATCGCGATCTGGATGCTGCCGCCGGCGGCGGCCGGGTCCGGGGCGGTCGCCCGAGCCACCTGCCGGCTGCTGGCCGGGACCCTGACCGCGACGTACGTGCTGTCGGTGACCGGTGTGGCGCTCGACCTCGTCGCATGGCAGTGCGCCTCCTACGAACGTTGCACATACGGTCGCCGGGCGATCTCCTGGATGGGCGGCGTGGAGCCGGGGCAGCGCATGGCGATGCTCGCCCTGGTGCCGATCACCGCCGTCGCGGTCATGTGGTGGCTCGCTGCGCGGTCATGGCGGCTGCCGGAGGACGCATCGGCCAAAGCGGTGCCGGGCGGTCTCGGCGCCGTCCGGCTCGACGCCGACGAGTTCTGGGACAACCGGATCTTCCTCGGCCGGCTGCGGGCGCTGCACGTGGCGATCGCACTGGGCACCATCGACGTCGTCCTGCTCAGCGTGGTCGCCCCGCATGACGCTCGGACGGTCGGCTACGGCCTCCTCGCCCTCACCGTCACGGTCATCGTCGCCGCCGTGGCGCTGCTCTGCCGCCCGGCACGGCCCGGTCATCCCGGGGACCGGCGGCTGGGAGCGGCCAGCCGGGCGGTACGGGCGGCGATGCTGGCAGTCACCGCGCTGACGCTCAGCTACGCCGCCCTGCCCCGGTCTCGGTGGAATCCGGGGACCGAGTTGCCCGGCTACCACTCCCTCGTCGCCTGGCTCTACCTGAGTCAGGTCGTGCTGCTGCTGATCCTCAGTGTGGTCGTGGGGCGGCAGCGGAGCCCGACGAGGATCCCGGCGTTTCTCGGCGGTCTCGGCGCCCCCGTCGTCATTTCCTTCGCCATCGGCCTGGGGGTCGCGTTCTCGTCTGCCCTCCTCTACGCGGCCTCTTATTACCTCGACCGGGAGGTCAATCCCACCCCGCGTCGCCTGTTGCCCGCCGGGGTCCCGCCACTGCTACCGCCGGTGGCCTACCGGTGGGCGGCGATGGGCTTCTTCGTGGCGGTGGTGGTGACCGCTTTCGCCGCCCTCCTGCGCAGCCAGCTGACGTTCTGGCTCCGGCGCCGGGCCGCCATGGGGATCGTGCGCCGCGACTTCCCTGACGCCCCGCCGCCACTGCAGCCGCGGGTCCGCGCAGTGCGCGACGCGATCGCCCGAGCGCAGTTGACCGACCGGAGTTGGCCGCTGCCCGCCGCGTACGCGATCATCTTCGTGTTGATCCTCGGGTCCGCCGGATTCTCGCTCGCGGGCATCGGGCCGAGAGAGCTCAGCCTCCACCTCGGCGGCATGTCGCTTGCCCGATCGGTGGTATTCATCAGCCACCTGGGCACCAATCTGACCGGGCTCTTCGCCATCGTGATGGCGGTCGCCGCCTTGTTGGCCCACAAGTCGAGCGGCGTCCCCTCCGTCGGGGTGTTGTGGGATCTGGCCACGTTCTGGCCGCGCGCCGCCCATCCGTTCGCCCCGCCCTGCTATTCCGAACGCGCCGTGCCGGAGCTCACCCGGCGGATCCGGTATCTGACCAGTCACGACGGAACCGTGCTGCTGTCTGGACACAGCCACGGCGCGGTGCTGGCGGCGGCGACGGTGCTGCAACTGCCGCCCGCCTGCCTCGACCGGATCGCGCTGCTGACCTATGCCAATCCGCTGCGCCGCCTCTACAGCCGGGTCTTCCCCGCGCACCTTGGCCACGCGACGCTGTGCGACATCGGCGACCGGGTCGGTTGGCGCTGGCTCAACCTGTGGCGGGACACCGATTGGATCGGTGGTTGGGTGTTCTCCCCGCACCCGAGCCGTTCGGCCGCCGAAGGCCTGGATCCGAGCGACACCGTTGATCCGGCGAACGGGGTGGATCGGCGGCTGCGTGACCCCCACGGCCTGCTGGTCCCGCCGGAGGACACCGTGCCGCCACCGATCCGGGGACACCGATTCAACCCCGACGAGGAGGATGCTCAGGCAGCCATTCGCCACCTGGTGAGGCGGCTGCGCGCTGATCTGCCGGGGAACGGCCCGGAGCGGCAAGGCCGCTGACGCGCCTCGTTCTGCAGGCGCTGCCCCGCAGTCAGCGCGTCAGGATCAACCTCCTCCCGGTAGCGGCCCCTGCGCGAGCCGCGCCGTGGCGGTGGGGTTCTTACGGCCGTGCGTGTCGGTGGCGGCGTCGCGGACCAGGTGGTTGGCCTCGGCGGGCGTGGCGCCGAGGGCGCGCAGCACGTCGCCGGCGGCGCTTCGCACCTGCAGGGCGACGGTCGCGCCGAACGGGCCGATCTGCTGGTTGCCGGCCTGTCCGGCCTAGCTTGCTGCTTCGAGGACGGCCCCACGGGTCTGTTCGAATGCCCGAGCGGTGGCGCAGTGGTGCTGCAGGTGGGTCAGGGCGTCGCCGAGGGCGGCAACCGCCTGGTGCAGCTGGGGTTTCCCCCGTTCGCCGAGCGTATTCCCCGGTTACTTCACCAGCGGCCCGGTCGGCAGGGGCAGTTTGGGCAGCAGCGACGGAATCGGGTCCGGGAGCAGACTGGGAAGTGGCGGCAACGGGACTGTTCCCGGCGGTGGTGAGGAAGCACGCACCGGTGGCGGGCCGGCTGCCCGGGACGTCGGCTGGGTGACAGGGGTACGAGTCGCCGAGGGGCCGCCACCCGTCGACGCCTTCGTCGGCGTCGACGGTGCCAGTGTCGGTGTCGGGCTCAGCACCGGCAGTTCCCGCAGGATGGCGTCGAGGTCGGCGCGCAGCCGGGTGACGGTGGCGGTGTCGTCGATCCGGGCCAGGCCCGCTCGGGCGGAATCGACGAGCCGGCGGGCTTCGTCAAAGCGGCGGGCCTTGGCGGACGCCCGCGCCCGATCGATCGTCTGCTCCACGCTGCGCACCTCGGCCTGCTGGGGGTACAGCACCTTGGTCAGCGACCACAGCGGGCTGCTCGGCCCGGAGTGCCTGCTGCCGACGGCCAGCCCCGCGCCCAGACCGACGACGGCGAGGGCGACGGCGGCGGCGCGCAGCAGGCGCCAGCCGATGGGCGACGGCCGCGGTGTCCGGGCCAGGGAAGGCACGGGCTCCGGCTGCGGGTTGGCCTCGACGGTGGCCGGGATCAGGTCCGTGTCGCCCTCGGCGTCCGCCCCTTCGGTGTCGAGCCCGGTACGCCATGCGGCGAACATCGCGGCGAGGTCGTCGCCATCGGGCGCCTGGTCGCCGCGTCCGAGCGCGTCGAGCAGGAGATCATCCCTGCTGATCGTCGCGAGGTCCATCGGCGTCTCACCCCCCGCCCGGCTCGTGTGCCCTCATGCCGCCACCTCGTCAAGTTCCTCGCCAGCCAGGGTACGGAGCCGGGCAAGGGCACGGGACTGGGCCACCCGTACGGCCGCCGCCGACATGCCGACGATCGTTCCCACCTCATCGGCGGAGAGGCCGACCGCCACCCGCAGGAGAATGATCTCCCGCTGCAGATCGGGCAGACGGTCGAGCAGCACCGACAGCCGGCGGGCCAGGTCGGTGGCGACGGCCTGCTGTTCCGGCCCGGGCGCGTTGTCCGGCTGCTCCAGTGGGGCGTCGGTCGTGGTGACCGCGGAGTCACGTATCGCGGCACGCTGCGCGTCCGCCACCTTGTGCGCGGCGATCCCGTAGACGAAGGCGGAGAAGGGCCGCCCCTGATCGTGATAGCGGGGCAGCGCCCGGAACAGCGCCAGGCAGACCTCCTGGGCGATGTCGTCGGCGGTGGTGTAGGCGCCGCCGACCCGCCCCAGCTTCGCGCGGCAGTAACGGACCAGCCCCGGGCGTACGGCTCCGATCAGGGCAGTGGTCGCGGTCGGATCGCCCTCGGCGGCCCGACGTACGAGCGCTGGCTCAATCGCTGCGGTCATGGAATGCGAGGCACCTTCGTTACCGGCCGGTTAAGGGCACGCTACCGAGCCGGCCCGGTCTTGCCTAGCTTGCTGCCCGTGACTGCGGGATTGCGGAAAGAAACCTGTTACGGCCGGGCGGCTCGCCGCGATGTCTCTGGTGACGACCGAGCCAGGGGAGGGCCGATGGGTGTCGAGGTGGCCGTACAAGGGCTCACCAAGTCGTTCGGTGGCCAGCCGGTCTGGTCCGACATCAGCCTGACGCTGCCCGCCGGCGAGATCTCGGTCCTGCTCGGCCCGTCCGGCACCGGCAAGTCGGTGTTCCTCAAGACCCTGGTCGGCCTGCTCCGACCGGATCGGGGCGCCATCTGGATCGAGGGCAAGGACCTGCCGCGACTCTCGGAGCGCGCGCTGTACGAGGTCCGCAAGCTGTTCGGGGTGCTGTTCCAGGACGGCGCGCTGTTCGGCTCGATGACCATCTACGACAACGTGGCCTTCCCGCTGCGCGAGCACACGCGCAAGTCCGAGTCCCAGATCAGGAACGTGGTCAACGAGAAACTCGACATGGTCGGGCTGGTCGGCGCGGAGAAGAAGCTGCCGGGAGAGATATCCGGCGGGATGCGCAAGCGGGCCGGCCTGGCCCGCGCGCTCGTCCTCGATCCGCAGATCATGCTGTTCGACGAACCCGACTCCGGCCTGGACCCGGTGCGTACCGCGTACCTCAACCAGCTCATCATCGACCTCAACCAGCAGACCGAGGCGACGTTCCTGATCGTCACGCACGACATCAACACCGCCCGCACGGTGCCGGACAACATCGGCCTGATCTACCACGGCCACCTGGCCATGTTCGGGCCCCGGGAGATGCTGTTGTCCAGCACCGAACCGGTCGTGCGGCAGTTCCTCAACGCCCAGCGGGTCGGCCCGATCGGCATGGCGGAGGAGAAGGACGCCGAGAACTGCAGGCCGAGGCGGAAGCGGGCGCCGAACTGCCGCCGCTGCCGCCCATCCCGCTGCAACTCCAGCCGGCCAACGGGCAGCCACGCCGCGCCGAGCGGCGCCCCGGGCAGTGGTGTGACGAACACGGTGTCACCCCGCCACCCGGCTCCTTCGACGGCGCGTGGGACACCCGCCGGCCGACCATCGAGCTGTCCACCGCGGGTCGCGACCAGCGCGAGGTGACCGGATGAGCGCCCCTGTAGCGGCACTGCGCCAGTCCGGCCAGTTCTTCGCGTTCTGCCTGGACGCGCTGCGGGGTCTCTTCCGCCGCCCCGTGCAGGTACGCGAGTTCGTGCAGCAGGCCTGGTTCATCAGCTCGGTGTCGATCCTGCCGGCCGCCCTCGTGTCGATCCCGTTCGGCGCCGTCATCGCCCTGCAACTCGGCTCACTGGTCCGTCAACTGGGCGCCCAGTCGTTCACCGGAGCGGCCTCGGTGCTCGCGGTCGTCCGCGAGGCCGGCCCGATCGTCACCGCACTGATCATCGCTGGCGCGGGCGGTTCGGCGATCTGCGCCGACCTGGGCTCACGGAAGATCCGCGAGGAACTCGACGCCATGGAGGTGCTGGGCATCGACCCGATCCAGCGGCTCGTGGTGCCCCGGGTGCTCGCCTCGATGCTCGTCGCGGTCCTGCTCAACGGCCTGGTCAGCGTCGTCGGCGTCACCGGGGGCTACCTGTTCAACGTCGTCATGCAGGGCGGCACGCCCGGCGCGTACCTGGCCAGCTTCCAGGCGCTGGGACAGCTGCCCGACCTCCTGGTGGGCGAGATCAAGGCGCTGCTCTTCGGCGCCGCCGCCGCCCTGGTCGCCTCCTACAAGGGGATGACCGCCCGCGGCGGCCCCAAGGGCGTCGGCGACGCGGTCAACCAGAGCGTGGTCATCACCTTCATGCTCCTGTTCGCGCTGAACTTCGTCGTCACGGCTGTGTACTTCCAGGTCGTGCCCCAGAAGGGGACCTGACATGCCGGTGCTGCGGTTCCTCGACGACCTGGGCGGGCAACTCGCCTTCTACCTGCGAGCGTTCGCGTGGACCCCGCGGACCCTCCGCCGCTACAAGCGGGAAGTGGTGCGGCTGCTGGCGGAGGTCAGCTTCGGCTCGGGCGCGCTCGCGGTGCTCGGCGGGACGGTCGGGGTCATCTGCTTCCTCACCTTCTTCACCGGCACCGAGGTCGGTCTGCAGGGCTACCAGGCGCTCAACCAGATCGGCAGCAGCGCCTTCACCGGCTTCATCTCGGCGTACTTCAACACTCGGGAGATCTCGCCGCTGGTGGCGGCGCTGGCCCTGTCGGCGACCGTCGGGTGCGGATTCACCGCCCAACTGGGTGCGATGCGGATCTCCGAGGAGGTGGACGCCCTCGAGGTGATGGGCGTGCCGTCCCTGCCCTTCCTGGTCACCACCCGGATGATCGCCGGCTTCGTCGCGGTCGTCCCGCTGTACGTCGTCGGCCTGCTCTCCAGCTACCTCGCCACCCGGACCATCGCCGTCTTCTACTTCGGACAGTCCGCCGGCACCTACGACTACTACTTCCACCTGTTCCTGCCGCCCGTCGACGTCCTCTGGTCCTTCGGCAAGGTGCTGGTCTTCAGCGTGATCGTCGTGCTGGTCCACTGCTACTACGGCTACACCGCCACCGGTGGACCGGCCGGGGTGGGCGTGGCGGTCGGCCGGGCCGTCCGGTTGGCGATCGTGGCGGTCAACATCGTGGACTTCTTCCTGTCGCTCGCCATCTGGGGCGCGACCACCACCGTCCGGATCGCGGGGTGATCATGAAGCATCGCATCCTCGGCGTCCTCTTCATCGCCGTGCTGACCGCGGCGCTGACCGCCTCGGTCCTGCAGTACCAGAAAGCCTTCACCCCGGTCGACTGGGTCACCCTGCACGCGGACCGCGCGGGCCTGCAGCTCAGCGAGGGCGCCGAGGTGAAGGTACGCGGGGTGGCCGTCGGCGACGTGCGCTCGGTCAGCAGCGACGGCAGCGGGGCGACACTGCGCCTGGCGCTCGACCCCGCGTTGACCCCGCGGGTGCCGGCCGACGTCAGCGCCCGACTGCTACCCAAGACCCTGTTCGGCGAACGGTACGTCGAACTCGTCCCGCCCTCGGCCAGCAGGGCCGGCCCGATCCGGGACGGCGCGGTCATCAGCCAGGACCGCAGCCGCACCGCGGTGGAACTGGAACGGGTCCTCGACGAGGCGTTGCCGCTGTTGCAGTCGATCCGACCCGACCAGCTGGCGGCCACGCTCGGCGCCATCGCGACCGCCCTCGACGGGCACGGCGAGCAACTCGGCGCGAACCTGGTCCGGCTCGACCACTACCTCGGCCAGCTGAACCCGGCGATGCCCACCATCGCCGAGGACGTCCGCAAGCTCGCCACCGTGCTGGACAGCTACGACGCCGCGCTGCCCGACCTGCTCGCCCTGCTGCGCGACGTGACCGTCACCGCCGCCACCGTGACCGACCAGCGCAGCCAACTGGCCGCGTTCCTCGCCGGGGCCACCGACACGGCCGACGTCACCCGCGACTTCCTCGACCGCCACGATGACCAGCTCATCCGGTTGGGCTCGGTGAGCCGCCCGGTGCTGGAACTGCTCGCCACGTACGCCCCCGAGTACCCCTGCCTGGTACATGGCCTGGTGGCCCTGCAACCCCGGGTCGAGGAGGTCTTCGCCACCGGACGGATGCGGATCACCCTGGAGGTGACCCGCGACGGCGGCACGTACGAGCGGGGACGCGACGAGCCGGTCTACGGCGCGCACAACGGACCACAGTGCCATGGCCTGCCGCAGCCGGGACAACCCGCGCCGGAGGTGCCGGTCAACGACGGGTACGACTACCGGGGCGCCAGGCCACCCGCCCTCCTGCCCGTCGGCATACCGCCCGCCGGCGCGCCGGCCGCCGGGCCCGCCGCCCCGCCGGAGATGGGCCAGGCGGCCACCAGCCAGGAACGTGCCCTCGTCCGGCCCCTCGTCGGCGCCGTGACCGGTGTCCCGCCGGCGGAGGTTCCGGACATCGCGCTCCTGCTCTGGGGGCCGCTGCTGCGCGGAGCGGTGGTGAACGCGCGATGACCGGCAGGACGACGGCATCCCTGGTCAAACTGGTCGTCTTCGCCGCGGTGACGCTGCTGCTGACCGGGCTGCTCGCACAGACCCTCGGCGCGTTCCCGGCCGGCGGCACCACCTACCGCGCCCGGTTCACCGACGTCACCGGGTTGCTGCCCGGGGACGACGTGCGCGTCGCCGGTGTCCGGGTAGGCCGGGTCAGCGACATCCGGGTGGTGGACAACACCGCGGCCGAGGTGGAGTTCACGCTGACCGCCGACGTGCCGGTGGCCACCAGCGACCGAGCCAGGATCCGCTACCGCAACCTCGTCGGCCAGCGGTACCTCGCCTTGAGCGAGGGCCCGGGGGACGGCCGGGCGCTGCGGCCGCACGGACTGATCCCACTCGACCAGACCAGCCCGGCGCTGGACCTCACCGTGCTGTTCAACGGGTTCCGCCCCTTGTTCACCGCGCTGAGCCCCGAGGACGTCAACAAACTCGCCTACGAGATCATCCAGGTCCTGCAGGGCGAGGGTGGCACGGTGACCAGCCTGCTGCGACGTACCGCCTCGTTGACCAACACCCTCGCCGACCGGGACGCCGTCATCGGCCGGGTCATCACCAACCTCAACGCCGTCCTGGGCACGTTGGCCACCAGGGACCGCAACCTCGACCAGACGGTCGCTCAGCTGCGACAGTTCGTCTCCGGTCTGGCCGCCGACCGCACCGCCATCGGCGATGCGCTGGCCAACCTCGGCGAACTCACCGGGGTGACCTCCTCGCTGCTGACCGACGTGCGACCGCCACTCGCCGCCGACGTACGCGCCCTGGGCGACCTCGCCGGCACCCTCAACCGCAACTCGGCGGTCATCGACAGCACCCTGGGACGGCTGCCGGAGCAGTACGACTCCCTGACCCGCGTCGCCTCCTACGGCTCGTGGTTCAACTTCTACCTCTGCGACTTCGACGGCCGGCTGGCGGTCGCCGGCCAGGCGCCGCTCAACCCCGCCACCTTCAGCGCCCCCGCCGCCCGCTGCGCCACCGGAGGCAACCGATGAAACCGTTCCGGGAACGCAACCCCGTCGTCACCGGGGTGGTCGGTCTCACCCTCATCGTCGCCGCCCTGTTCGGCGCGTTCCAGCTCGACCGGCTGGCGGCGCTGACCGGACGGACCTACCAGGCGGCCTTCCACGACGCCAGCGGCCTGGCGACCGGCAACGAGGTACGGGTGGCCGGTGTCCGGGTGGGCAAGGTGACCGCCGTGGAACTCGCCCCCGGTCGGCAGCCGTACGTGCGGGTGCGGTTCCGCCTGGACGACGACGGCGTACGGCTGGGCAACACCACCGGCGCGACGATCCGGATCAAGACGGTGCTCGGCCAGAAGTACCTGGCCCTGTCACCGGCCGGCCCGGGGCGGCTGCCCGAGGGCGCCCAGATCCCGCTCGACCGCACCGCGTCGCCGTTCGACGTCATCCAGGCCGTCACCGGGCTCGCCGACACCCTCGACAAGGTCGACACCGACCAGCTCGCCGCCGCCTTCACCACCCTGTCCCAGACCTTCGCCGACACCCCGGCGAGCGTCAACACCTCCCTGGTCGGGCTGTCCCGGCTGTCCCGCACCGTGGCCGGACGCGACGCCGAGCTGCGGACGCTGCTCGCCCGCGCCCGCGACGTCACCGCCGTGCTGGCCACCCGCGACGAGGACTTCCGCAGGCTGGTCGCGGACGGCGAACTGCTGCTGACCGAGGTGAGTCGACGCCGAGACGCCATCCACAACCTGCTCGTCGGCACCAACGACCTCGCCATCCAGCTGTCCGGGCTGGTCGCCGACAACCGCACCCAGCTCAACCACGCGCTGGGTCAGCTCCGCGCCACCGTCGCCGTCCTGCAACGCAACCGCGACGACCTGGAGAAGACGATCCAGCGGATGGGCCCCTTCGTCACCGCGTTCGCCAATGTGGTCGGCAACGGCCGCTGGTTCGACTCGTACGTGTCAGGGCTGCTGCAGCCGTACCAGCCCACGACGGGAGGACGCTGATGCCCGGTCCCATCCAGCGCTGGCGGCGTCCCATCGCCGTCGCCACCACCGTGCTGCTCGTCGTGGCAGCCGGCATCGTCGTCTGGCGGCACGGTGCGCCCCAGCGGCAGGTTGTCGCCTACTTCACCCGGGCCGTCGGCGTCTTTCCCGGCTCCGACGTGCGGGTGCTGGGCGTACGGATCGGCGAGGTGGTGGCGGTGACCCCGCACGGCCGCACCGTGCGGGTGACGATGCGCTACGACCCCGAGATCGACATCCCGGCCGACGCTCAGGCGATCATCGTCCCGCCGAGCGTGGTCAGTGACCGGTACGTGCAGCTCACGCCCGCGTACACCGGCGGGACGGTCCTCAACGACGGCGCCGAACTGCCGGTGAGCCGGACCGCCTCGCCGATGGAGATCGACGACATCTACCAGGCGCTCGACGAGTTCAACCGCGCGTTGGGCCCGCAGGGCGCGAACGCCGACGGCGCCCTGTCGAACCTCGTCGCCACCGGCCGGGCCAACCTGGAGGGCAACGGCGCGAACCTGCACGACACCCTCGACGGGCTGTCGAAGGCCCTCACCACCCTCGCCGACGGACGGCAGGACCTGTTCGGCTCCGTCGCCAACCTGCAGCGGTTCACCACCGCCCTGGCCCGCAGCGACCAGCAGGTACGCGCCTTCAACCAGCAACTGGCCGACGTCGCCGAGCAGTTGGCCGGCGAAGGCGACGAGCTCGCCGCCGCGCTGCGTAACCTGGCCACCGCCCTGGCCGAAGTGACCACCTTCGTCAGGCAGAACCGCGCGCAACTGTCGTCCAACGTGGCGGCGCTGGCGGACATCACCGGCATCCTCGTCCGGCAGCAGAAGGCGGTCATCCAGATCCTCGACGTCGCGCCGCTCGCGCTGTCCAACCTGAACCTGGCCTACAACCCCCGCTCGGGCACCCTGGACACCCGGGACAACGCGCTGGGCCCGTACGACCCGGCCAGCTTCGCCTGTTCCCTGATGGTCGACCAACTGCCGGTGGCCCAGATCCCCGCCAAGTGCTTCGCGCTCGCGCAGACCCTGCAGGCGGGGCACCTGCCGATGACCGATCAGCTGCGCAAGCTGCTCAAGCTGCCGCCCGCCCTGCCGGGACCGGCCGCCCCGACGACCGGCACCGCCCCACCGGCCGGCTCCCCGCCGACC
>JAEVHO010000014.1 GCA_016802835.1 Micromonospora sp. ATA32
GGTGGGCGGTCGCGCTTTCCGGCAGAGGTACGTGCGGCCGGTCTCGCCCGCGTCCTCGCCGACGCCTACCGCCGGGACACCTGCGTGCTGCTGATCGAGCTGCCGGACGGGCTCACCCCGGACGACGAGCGCGCGCTCGCGGCCACCGCCGAGTGGCTGGCCCAGCACGCGCGCCTCACCGTCTGGCTCGCCGGCGCGCCGCTGCGGGTGGTGGACCGGATCCGGTCGGTGCCGGTCACGCTGCCGGCGTACGTCACCCAGCTCGCCGACAGCCCTGGTCGCATTGCCGACAGCAGCGCCGATCCTGTCCCGCCCGGCCTGACGTACCCGCCGCTGTCCGGTGTGCCTCGGGCGGACAGTGCTGCCGAGCAGGCGCTGGAGCGCGCGCTGGCGCCGCACGAGTGGGCCCGCGACCGACGCTGGAACCACACCTACGAGTGGCACCTCCTCGGTCGGCCGTACCGGTTGGATCTCTATTGGGCCGCCGAGGGCCTTGCGGTGGAGGTGGACGGCCCGGAGCATCGGGGGCGAATCACATTCGCCAACGACCGGCGGCGCGACGTGCAGCTCCAACTCCTCGGGCTCGACGTGCTCCGGTTCACCAACGAGCAGGTGCTGTCCGACGTCCAGACCGTGGTCCGGAAGATCCGACACCTACTGGTCCGACGACGCGCGGCCGGTACGTACCCCGCAGAGATGAGGCGCCATGTCGAGCAGTGACGACATCCCGAACCTGACCCCCAACCAGATCAACGCCCTCGTCGTGTTGATGGTCGAGGCGCGGGAACTCACCAACAGCGAGCTGAAGGAGCTGGCCGGCTTCGCGCTCACCGGCGTCGACAACGCCAAGCTGGTGAAGCTCGGCCTGGTGGAGACCGACCGCACCCACCGTCCGTTCTCCCACCAGCTCACTGACGAGGGCTGGCGGGTGGTGCGCGGACTGCACACCGCGAACCCGCCCCGGCAGGGAGGCTCTGCCGCCCGGTCCCTGTTCACCCTGCTCACCAACCTGCACCGGTCGCTGGACCGGCTGCGGGTCAGCCACGGCGACTTCTTCAAGCAGACCCCCCTGCCGGAGCCGGTCGACGCCGTGCCGGTCGTGGTTGGTGGCGCGACGTCCGATCCGGCCACCACCGGGGCCGAGGTCGAGTCCCTGATCCGTGCGGCGTACCGCGAACTGGCCAACACGCCCGGGGCCTGGGTCGGGCTCGCCGACCTGCGGGACCACCTCGTCGGTCAGGAGCGCGCCGCGGTCGACGCCGCGCTGACGGCCCTGGTCCGGCAGGCCGGCGTACGGATTATCCCGGTCGCCAACACCAAGTCGCTGACGCCCCGGGACCGGGCGGCGGCGGTGCGCATCGGCGACGAGGACAACCACGCCCTGTCGATCGGCCCGGCGTGATCGCTGCTGACGAGCGCGCGGCGCTGGAGGCGTTGACCTTCAACCCGGCGGCCACCCCGGACGACGTGTGGCGGCCCTCCCCGTACAACGTCCCCGAACTGCACGAGCGGGTGGTCGGGGAGATCCTGCGGGGCGTGGCCAGGGCCCGCACGGACGACAACAGCCGCCCGCTCGGTGTCGCCATGCAGGGGCGGGCGGGCTCCGGCAAGACCCACCTGCTCGGCGCGGTGCGGGAGCGGATCCAGCAGGACGGCGGCTACTTCTTCCTGGTCGGAATGGTCAGTGGCAAGACGTTCTGGGCGAGTGTCGCGCTCGCCCTCGTCGAGGGCATGGGACGGGAGGAGATCGGCTGGGGGACGCAGCTCAGGAAGTTCCTGCGCCGGCTCACCTCGCAGCTCGGCATCCCGGCCGAGGTACGCGACGCCGTCGCGGGCAGCCAGCCGCTCACCCGGGAACACCTGGACACCTTCGTCCGCGCGCTGCGTACGCACCACCGCGAGGTGGGACGGGACTGCCAGGACACCGCCCGGGCGCTGGTGCTGCACGGGTCGTCGGACTTCGAGGCACAGGACGTCGGGTACGCGCATCTGATCGGTGAGGCCGGGGATCCCGCCGGCCGGACGGCGTGGGGCCTCAGCGCGGCGATCCGCACCCCGCAGCAGATCGTCCAGGACATCTCCCGCCTCATGGCGCTGACCCTGGACCCGACCGTGATCGCCGTCGACCAGCTCGACACGCTCTTCGCCCAGACCAGCACCTCGCTGTTCGACCAGCATGCCGGCCTGGAGGACGCCCAGGCCAGGGCCGTGGGGCTGATCGCCGACGGTCTGCTGACCCTGCGCGACGTCACCCGCCGCACGCTCATCGTGGTCTCGTGCCTGCCGGACACCTGGGAGCTGCTGACGCGAAGCGCGCCGACCCCGGTCGCCGACCGCTTCCGGAAGGCCGTCCTGCCGGACCGGATTCCGACCGTCGAGATCGGCCGGGCGATCGTGGAGAAGCGATTCGCCGGCGCGTTCGACGAACGGCACTTCGTGCCACCCCACCCGACCTGGCCGATCAGGCCGGAGTCGTTCGCCGACGCCCCGACCCTGACGCCGCGTGCGCTGCTGCGTCGGGTGGACCGGCACGTGGGCTGGTGCCGGGACCGCGGCGAGGTGAGCGAGCTGGACCGGCTCATCGAGGGCGGGGGTCTCCCGGCGGCGCCGTCGCCGCACCTTGACCCGGCCGCGCAGGCGGCGACGTCACCGGCGTCGACCGGCACCGCCGATCTGCGGCCCTTGGACGAACGGTTCGCCCAGCTCGTCGCGACGGCGGACGTCGGCGCCGCACTGGACCCACAGACCGAGGACGGGCACATGCCCGAGCTGCTCGGGGCCGGGTTCGCCGCCTGGATCGCCGAGCAGGCACCGACCGGAGCCACGTACAAGCACGATCCACTCCCGGGGCGTAAGCCGGCGCTGCACGGTCGCCTGATCGAGGTGCTGGACGAGGCCACCGAGAACGAGGCTCACTGGTGTTTCCGGGCCATCGCCCACCCGAACGCGGTCGCGGTCAGCGCCCGGGTCAAGGCGGCTTGCACGATGGCCGGCCTGGACCCAGAGATCCCGCAGCGGCGACTGGTGTTGCTGCGCAACGGCCCATGGCCCAGCGGAAAGCGTACGACGGAGATCCTGGACGCGTTCGATGCCGCCGGCGGCCTCCGGTGTGACATCCGCGAGGCGGACCTCAGGGTGTTCGCGGCGCTGAAGGAGCTGGCAAGGGCGCCGGGCGCGGCGTACCAGGAGTGGCTGCTTGCCCGGCAGCCGGCCAGCGGGACCCAGCTGTTCCGGACCGTGCTGGGTGACCGGCCGGCGCCGGCCCGGACCGTCGATCCGGCCGTCGTGGACGAGGCCGACGGGGGCAGCACCGCGCCCCTGTCGTCCGACGCGGTGCAGGCCGGTGATGACGGACAGTCGATCCGGTTGGGGTGCACGACCGACGCGCGTGAACCGTTCGTGGTGAATCTGGAGTCGTTGCGCCGGCACACCGTCATCTTCGCTGGCTCGGGGTCGGGAAAGACCGTGCTGATCCGGAGGCTGATCGAGGAGTGCGCCCGGCAGGGCGTCTCCGCGATCGTGCTCGACCCGAACAATGACCTGGCCCGGTTGGGCGACGCCTGGCCGGAGCCGCCGAACGGATGGGGGCCGGGGGACGACACGCGGGCCCGCGACTACCTCGAGCACACCGAGGTGGTGGTCTGGACGCCCCGGGTCATGGCCGGACGTCCGCTGAGCTTCCAGCCGCTGCCGGACTTCGGCCCGGTACGCGAGTCACCGGACGAGTTCGACCAGGCGATCCGGTCGGCGGTGGAAGCGCTCGCGCCGCGGGCCGGGGTGGACCGGCCGACGAAACTCGCCCAACAGGGCAAGGCCGTGCTGACCGAGGCGCTCCTGGCGTACGCGAAGAGCGGCCTGGTGGGGCTGCCCGGCTTCACCGAGTTCCTCGCCGACCTGCCCGACGGAGTGAGCCGTTTGGCCAGGGCCGAGAAGCTCGGTGCCGAGCTGGCCGAGGCGCTCAAGGCGGCGATGGTCACCGATCCGCTCTTCGGCGGCGCAGGCGCCCCCGCCGACCCCGGCCTGCTGCTCACCCCGTCGCCGGGCCGGCGCGCCCGCGTCTCGGTGATCAGTTTTGTCGGGCTCACCTCCGACCAGGAGCGGCAGAGCTTCGTGAACCAGTTGCAGATGGCGCTGTTCGCCTGGATCAAGCGGCATCCGGCCGGTGACCGACCCCTGGGCGGACTGTTCGTCATGGACGAGGCGCAGACCCTCGCCCCGTCGACCGGCAACACCGCCTGCACCGCCAGCTCGATCGCGCTCGCCTCGCAGGCCCGCAAGTACGGGTTGGGACTGGTCTTCGCGACCCAGGCGCCGAAGGGCCTGCACAACCAGATCGCCGGGAACGCGACCACCCAGTTCTTCGGACTGCTCAACGCGCCGGCGCAGATCGACGCGGCCCGGCAACTGGCCGAGGCCAAGGGTGGTCGGCTGCCGGACATCGGCCTGATGGCCAGTGGCCAGTTCTACGCCGCCGGGGAGGGCTTCTCGTTCGTCAAGGTGGACACTCCGATGTGCCTGACCCATCACCCGAAGGCGCCGCTGAGCCCGGAAGAGGTCATCGACCGGACGGGATGAGCCGGCCTCGGTCAGTTCTGAGCCGGCGTCCGGCCGTTCAACGCCTGCCCGGGTCGATGCCGAGCGACCGGGCGTACGCGTCGCGCAGCTCGGGCCAGCCGAAGTTCTTCGCCTCCGCGCCCCGGATCGGGCCGACCGGGTCCCCGTCGAGCAGGTGGCCGGCGACGTCGAGGCAGAGGTGCCAGCCGGCGGCGACCATCGGTACGACCTCCCGGTCGGCGACGGTGTGCCGCAGGGTCAGTCGGGTGCCGCCGTCGGTGGGAGCCAGCTCCCAGCGCAGCAGGTCTCCGCCCCAGGTGTATTCCAGCAGGCGCGGCGGTTCGGCCTGGCGTACCGTCGCGGGCTGTTCCACGGCGGTCTCGCCGTCGACCAGGGTGAGCACGGCGGGCCCGGTGGCGCCGAGGTCCCGGTCGGCGAGGAACGGCGCCCACTCGCGCAGCCGTTCCGGTTCGGTCAGCGCGGACCAGACCGTCGCGGGTGGATGGCGCAGCTCCCGGACCAGGACCAGGGTCCACCGGTCGTCGTCGGCCACGCAGTCGACCTCGCCGGGCGGGCCGGGTCGGAAGGCGTCGCGTTCCATGGTCACTCCTGACTGTCGAGATGGCGTTCCAGTGCGTCCAGGTGCCGCGTCCACAGCCGGCGGTACGGCTCCAGCCAGCCGTCCACGGCCTGGAACGGGCGGGTGTCGATGCCGTAGATGCGCTGCTGGGCGGCCGTGCGGCAGGTGACGAAGCCGGCGTCGCGGAGCACCTTCAGGTGCTTGGAGACGGTGGGCTGACTGACCCCCAGCGCGTCCACGAGCTCGCCGACGCTGCTCTCCGAGCCGCAGAGCGCGTCGAGGATCCGACGCCGGGTGGGCTCGGCGATGACGGCGAAGGCGTCGATGGACACCGCCGCAGCATGCCTCAGTATTCATATAACTGTCAAGGAATACATCCTCATGGGCGTAAGGTTCCCCGGCGGCGGCGCTGGCAACCATGGCCGATCGACGGGTGCTCAGCCCCGCCCCTGCTGTCGCATGATGCACCGGACGACGGCTGTCACGAACGGGGGCTCGACGTGAAGCTGCGCAGGAACCGGGGACCCCTGGTACTGGCGCTGGTCTGCGTACTCGGTGGGGTGATGCTGTTGGCGCTGCCGCACGACGGCCGGGTGCTGCGGACGGCGGTCGCCGTCGGCGGGGTGCTGCTCGGTGGGGTGGCGCTGATCGGCGCGCTGCGACCGTTCCGGTTCGCCATCGGCCCCGAGGGGCTGGACGTGCGGCGGCCCGGCCTGCAACGGACGATTCGCTGGGACGAGATCGATGCCCTGGCGCTCGACCAGCCACCGCGTCGGGAGGGTCGGCTCTCGTCGCCGCGCCTGCTCGCGGTGCCGGCCGCCGGGGTGACGCTCGGCCTGCCGCCCACCGCGCACCACCCGGTCGACGGCCGGGCGGCCGTCGAGCTGCTCGACCTGGAACAGGTGCGGGACCGGCCCGAGGAGGTGGCGGCGGCGCTGACCCGGTTCGCCGGCGACCGCTTCGTGGACGTGCCGCAGCGGCGCCGGGCGGCGTTCGGCGCCGAGGACTTCCCGGTAGGGCTGCGGGGCTACCGGACCGACGTGGTCGACCAGCTGATCCGGCGTGGGCAGGACGCCCTGGTCTGGGGCGGCACCCTGGAGCGGCAGGGGACCCGCTCGGAGATCGAGCAGGCCAGGGCGGCGGGGTTGCCGGTCGCCCAGCGCGGGTACGCCGTCGGCCCGGTCGACGACGCGCTGTCCGCGCTCTGCGCCGCGCTCGCCGACGAACGCTCCGCCGACCGGAGGACCAGCTCATGACCGACCCGCCCGACCGCAACTGGGCTGGCAACGTCCGCTACGCCGCCCGCCGGCGCACCGACCGTCCTCGGTGGAGGAGCTGCGTCGGCTCGTCGCCGGCAGCGACCGGGTCCGCGCCGTCGGCACCGGCCACTCCTTCAACCGGTTCGGTGACACCGCCGGCGACCTGGTGTCACTGGCCGGGCTGCCGCCGACCGTCGAGATCGACCCGGAGCGGGCCACGGTCACCGTCTCCGCCGCGCTGCGCTACGGCGACCTGGTCACCCGACTGCACGACCAGGGGTACGCGCTGGCCAACCTCGCTTCGCTGCCGCACATCTCGATCGCCGGCGCGGTGGCGACCGGCACCCACGGCTCCGGCGAGGGCAACCGCAACCTGGCCACCGCCGTGGCCGAGCTGGAGCTGGTCACCGCCGACGGCGACCTGCTGACCGTGGACCGGGCGACCGACGGGGACAGGTTCGCCGGCATGGTGGTCGGGCTCGGCGCGCTCGGCGTCGTCACCCGGGTCACCCTCGACCTGGTGCCGACCTTCGATGTTCGGCAGTACGTGCTGACCGATCTGGACCGCGGGGCCCTGGACGCGGCGTTCGGTTCGGCGTACAGCGTCAGCCTCTTCACCGACTGGCGCTCGTCCCGTTTCGACCTGGTGTGGCGCAAGCAGCTCGCGGACCAGCCGCCGCCGCCGGCCGGCTGGCTGGGCATGACGCCGGCCGACGCGCCCCACCATCCGGTGCCGGGCATGCCGGCGGAGAACTGCACGCCCCAGCTCGGCTCGCCCGGCCCGTGGCACGAGCGGCTGCCGCACTTCCGGCTCGGCTTCACCCCGAGCAGCGGGGACGAGCTGCAGTCCGAGTACCACGTGGCCCGGGCGGCGGCGGCACCGGCGTTGGCCGCGTTGGACGCGGTCCGCGACCGGATCGCCCCGGTGCTGCAGGTCTGCGAGGTGCGTACGGTCGCGGCGGACCAGCTGTGGCTGAGCCCGCAGTACGGGCGGGACAGCCTCGCCATCCACTTCACCTGGATCGCCGACGAGGCGGTGGTGGCCCCGGTGGTGGCCGCGGTGGAGGACCGACTCGCGCCGTTCACGCCCCGCCCGCACTGGGGCAAGGTCTTCTCGCTCAGCCCGGCGACGGTGGCCGCAGCCTGGCCCCGCCACGCCGACTTCGTCGACCTGCTGACCGAGCTGGACCCGGCCGGGAAGTTCCGCACCGACCTGCTGGACAGGTACTTTCCGCGCGCCTGACCCCGAGGTCAGTGGCGGCCGCCGGTCGGCTGGTCGCGGAGGCTGCCGCGCTGCACCGCGCGGCTGATGTCGCTCGGCGAGACGATCCCGACCAGCCGCTGGTCGGTCACCACCAGCGCCCGGCCGTCGGCGCACTGGCTGAGCCGGGGGAGCAGGTCATTCAGCGCGTCGTCCGGCGCGGCCAGCACGAGCTCGTCGGCCCGGCAGGCCACCTCGCCGAGCGTGGTGGCGGCGCGCCGGTCGGCCGGGATGCCGCGTACCCGGTCCAGGGTGACCAGGCCGACCGGCCGGCCGTCCTCGGTCAGCGGCAACGCCGTGTGCCGGTACGCGAAAAGGTGGTGGTCGACGAAGTCGGCGACGGTCATCTCCCCCGAGGCGGTCTGCGGCTGCGGGGTCATCACGTCGGCGACCCGGATCCCGCGCAGCGCGCTGCCCGTCCGGGCCTGCCGCTCCTCCATGACGGCGCGCCGATCAGGAACCAGCCGATCAGCGCCAGCCAGAGCCCACCGACCCCGACGCCGCGCAGGAACTGGAAGAGCCCGAGACCGACCAGCAGCGCGCCGAGGATCCAGCCGGCCCGGGCGGCCACCAGGGAGGCCTTCGTCCGGTCGCCGGTCGCCTTCCACACCGCGGCCCGCAGCAGCCGGCCGCCGTCCAGCGGCGCGGCCGGCAGCACGTTGAAGACGGCCAGCAGGATGTTGATGCCGGCCAACCAGGCCAGTGCGCCCAGCAGCAGGCCGCCCTGCCCGGCGAGCGCGACCACCACCGCGATGCCGCCGAAGAAGAGCCCGAGCAGCAGGCTCACCAGCGGTCCGACGCCGGCGATGCGCAGCTCGGCGCCCGGGTTCGACGCCTCCCCGCGCAGCTCGGCCACCCCGCCGAAGAGCCAGAGTGTGATCGCGCCGACCTCCAGGCCGTTGCGCTTGGCCACGATCGCGTGGGAGACCTCGTGGGCGAGCAGACCGACGAAGAAGACCACCGCGGCGGCGAGGCCGGCCAGGACGTACGCCCAGGTCGGTCGGCCGGGGTACGAGCGGGGGAACTGGTTGGCCGACAGCCCCCACGCGATCAGCGCGAAGATGAACAGGACGCTCCAGTTGACCCCGACGGGTACCCCCGCGATCCGGCCAAGCCGGAAGCTCGCCCTCATGAGTCCGGCATACCCCGGGATGGGTCCGCCATGCCAGGGGAGAAGGCTGCCCCTTCGGGCAGTTTGACCAGCCGGTGCGGCGCGTGGCCGTGGCGTGACCAGGCGGTGACATCTGGTCAGTATGCGGCAGGTAAGCTCAGAGTATGACTCGCCGCATCACGATCAGCTTGCCCGACGACGTGGCCGCGTACGTCGAGCGCACGCAGGGCAACACGTCCGGCTTCATCGCCGGGGTCCTCCGCCGGAAGATGCGGGCCGACAGTCTCCGTGCGAGGTGGGCGCAGCTCGGCTACCTGGTCACCGACGAGGACGTGGAGAGGACCCGAGCTCGCCTGGCCGCCCAGCCGGCGATCAGTGACGAGCAGCATGCCCAGAACATCGAGTGGCTGCGCCAGTTCGACAACGACGGGACCGCCGCGGCGTGAACGGTCTGGTCCTCGACACCTCCGCTCTGCTCGCGTACGCATCGGGCACCAGTGTCGAGCCCGGCGCCATCCTGACCCTGGCCGAGGAGGATCCCGACCAGCAGGTGTGGATCCCGGCGCTCTGTCTCGGGCAGGCGCAGCTTGAACTGGCCGGCACGCCTGCCGCGGGCATGCTCGATCTGCTGTTCACGGAGGATCGCGACATTCAGGTGGCGGTCTACGATGCCGCCACGAGTCGCCGGGTGGCCCGCATCGCGGCCACGTTCACCGTGCCACTGGACATCGCGCACGCGATCGCCACCGCAATCCTCTACCGCTGCTACCTGGTGACCCGGGATCCGAAGGCCGTCGAGGCGACGGCGCCGCCCGGCTTGCAGATTCTCGACATCAGCGAGACCTGGGACTGACACCCAGTCCTAAGGCTGATGATCAGGGGCGGGCCGTTCCTTGGGGGCGACCGCACCATTGCTACGTCACCTACGACCGGCTGGAGGTCAGGCACAGCCGGTGCATCGGCAACTGGACGCGCGGCGGCCGCGGGCATCAAGGGCCGATCTACGGCATCGACGTCAAGGAGTCCTGGAGGGTCATCGACGAAGAACCCAACAGTGCCTACGAGTCGGAGGTCACCATCCCGGAGTCGATCACGCAGCCGCGGGTGCTCGCCGACGGCCGGCAGGCCTGGACGCCTTCGCCGCGGGCCCTGCCCTGGGGTCTGATTCCGGCCGCCCTCGCGGCGCTGCTGGTCGCGCTGGCCTGGTCGATCACCGCGGCAGTCCAGGCCCGCAAGCCGACGCCGAGCGCCCCGGCCCAGCCGGTCGACTCTACAGCCACGCCGGCCTGACCGGCGGGTCCCCTGGGAACAGGGCCCTGGCAAAGTCGCTCGCCCTCATAACTCGGGCTACCCCGGGATGGGTCCGCCATGCCAGGGGAGAACGCTGCCCCCTGGGGCAGTTTGACCAGATGGGCGTGGCGCGCGTACATCGCTGGTGCTTCGCCGTTCCCCTGATCGGGCGGCCGACCGGTAAGGTGCGGAAGCTGAGCCGGAACACCGACGGCCAGGGGTGGAGGGGTCGGCGCATGCGTGAGGATTCGCCGCGCTGGGAGCAGATCAACGCCAGCTCCTACACCTGGGAGCAGGACGGGCTGCGCGAGCTGGCCAGCTACCTGCCCGACGCCGACCCGTACCACGTCTGGTCGAACGTCGAGTTCGTCGGCGCCGACGGCTCGATCAACGAGGTCGACGCGCTGGTGCTCACCCCCAGCGGGCTCTACGTGCTGGAACTCAAGCACTGGCAGGGGGAGATCCGCGGGGACGGGATCCAGTGGGTGCGCCGCGCGCCGAATGCCCGGCTGATTCCCGAGGACAACCCCTACATCCTGGCCAACCGGAAGGCGAAGCGGCTGGCCAGCCTGATCCGCTACTACGCCCGGCAGCACGGCCGGGAAGGACAGTCGCCCTACGTCGGGGCGGCGGTGTTCCTGCACGCCAGGGGGATGCAGGCGAGCCTGGACGCGATCGGCGGTCAGCACGTCTATGGCCTGGAGGGGCACGACTCCGGGCTGCCGGGCCTCAAGAAGCTGCTGCTCGCCCTGCCACGGAACCCGGGCCACCTGGTGGACGAGGCGCGGGCGCGGCAGATCGTCGAGCTGGTCCGCGGTGCCAAGATCCGTCCGTCGGTGGCGGACCGCAAGGTCGGCCAACTGCTGCTGCACCCGAAGCCCTTCGCGGAGGGGCTCGGCTGGCAGGACTTCCTCGCCGGGCACCCCCTGGACACCTCGCTGGTCCGCCGGGTGCGGTTCTATCTGACCAGCCGGGCGGCCGAGCACGAGGTGCCGGCCATCCGCAAGGCGGCGGAGCGGGAGTTCCGCCTGTTGCAGGGCATCCACCATCCTGGGGTGGCCCGGGCGCACGACCTGGTCGAGCATTCCTGGGGCCCGGCGGTCGTCTTCGACCACCAGCAGGACTGGGTACGCCTCGACCAGTGGCTGCTGCGACGCGGCGACGCGCTGACCCTGGCCCAGCGACTGCAACTGGTGCAGGATCTCGCCGAGATCATCGACTACGCGCACTCGCGCCGGCTGGCCCACCGGGCGCTCTCGCCCCGGGCGGTCTATGTCGGCGACCCGGACGGGTCGCGCCCGACGCTGGTGGTGACCGACTGGCAGACCGGTGGGCGGTTGAGCGGCAGCACCCAGCTCACCCGACTGGGCCCGTCGAGCGACCCGGCCAGCCTGGAGTTGTTCTTCGACGACGAGGTCCGCCGCTACCAGGCGCCGGAGGCCGAGAACGCCACCCGGCTGCCCGGCCACCAGCTCGACGTGTTCTCCCTCGGCGCGCTGGCGTACCGGATCTTCGCCGGTGCGGCGCCGGCCGCGACGCCGGAGGAGCTGCTCACCGCCGTCCGCGACAGTGGCCTGCACCTGGACGCGGCGGTCGACGGCATGCCGCACACGCTGGTCACCCTGGTCTACGACGCGACCCGGGGCGATCCCGCGCAGCGGCTCGCTGGGGTGTCGGCGATCCGCGCCGGTCTGGAGAAGGTCTGGGAGGAGCTGACGGCACCGGAGCCGGAGCCGGTGGCCGATCCGCTCTCGGCTCACCGGGGCGACCTGCTCGACGGCGGCCTGGAGGTGAAGGAGCGGCTCGGTTCCGGTGCCACCGCCGTCGCCCTGCTGGTCACCCGGTCCGGCAGCGAATCCCGCGAGCTGGTGTTGAAGGTGGCCCGCGACGAGCAGCACGAGGAACGGCTGACCGCGGAGGCGCGTACCCTCGCGGGGTTGAAGCACCCGCAGGTGGCCGCGCTGGTCGACGGCCCGGTGCGGGTCGGCGGCCGGACCGCCCTGCTGATGGAGAGCGCCGGGTCGCGGACCCTCGCCGAGGAGCTGCGCGGCGGCCGGCTGGCGCTGGACCTGCTGGAGCGGTACGGGCGGGACCTGCTCGACATCGTCAACTACCTCGACGGCCAGGGCGTCTGGCACCGCGACCTGAAGCCGGCCAACCTGGCGGCCCGGCCCCGGCCGAAGGACAAGCAGCCGCACCTGTGCGTCTTCGACTTCTCGCTGTCGTCGTCCCCCGCTGACCAGATCGGCGCGGGCACGGTCGGCTACCTCGACCCGTTCCTCGGCCCACCGCGCCGGCTGCGCTACGACGCGGCGGCCGAGCGGTTCTCGGCGGCGATCGTGCTCTACGAGATGGCGACGGGCACCCTGCCCCGGTGGGGCGACAACGCGAACCCGGCCGCGGTCAGCGACGAGGTGGCCCTCGACCCGGCGGCGTTCGACCCAGCGGTCGCCGACCGGCTGGTGGAGTTCTTCGGCCGGGCGCTGGCCCGGGACGCGGCGGCCCGGTTCGACACGGTCGACGAGATGACCGACGCCTGGCGGGCCATCTTCCAGCAGGTCCCGCAGCCGGCCGTGACTCCGGTCGGCCCGGTGCCGGCGGTGGTGGGGCTGACCCGCGAGTCGCCGCTGGAGGTGACCGAGCTGACCGCCCGGGCCCGCTCGGCGCTGGAACGGCTCGGCCTGCACACCGTCGGCGAGCTGCTGGATGCGGAGCCGTCGGCGTTGACCCGGGCCAAGGGGGTGCCGGACGCCACCCGCAAGGAGATCCTCGCCCAGGCGCGGGCGCTGCGCGCCGTGCTGCCCGGCGGCAGTGAGCCGGCGGTCGCCGAGGACCAGCCCCTGGCACAGGGCGTGGAGGCCCTCTGCGCGACCCTGCTGCCCGCCGCGACGTCCCGCAATTACCGGACGATGGCCGTGCTGCTGGGGCAGGCACTGACTGACGACGGCACGTTCCTGTGCTGGCCGGCGCAGAGTGAGGCGGCCCGGGCCACCGACCGGACCCAGCCGCAGATCTCCAAGCTGCTCGGCGCCCAGGCCAGGACCTGGCTGGGCAATCCGGCGCTGGAGGCGGTGCGCAACGAGATCGTGGCGCTGCTCGACGCCCGCGGGGCGGTGATGTCCGCCGAGGAGTTGGCCCAGGCGCTGATCGCCGCCCGCGGCTCCTACACCTCCGCGCCGAAGCGGTTGCCGCAGGCGATCGGGCTGGTCCGCGCCGCCGTCGAGGCCGAGCTGAGCACCGGCGGCGACGCCCGGGTGGCCATCCAACGGTTCCGCACCTCCGGCACCATCCTGGTCGGCCGGGAACCGGACGACCCGGCGTCCGACGTCACCGCCGCAGACTTCCTCGGGTACGTGGTGGAGCTGGGCACCCGGGCCGCCGAGCTGGCCGCCGCCGACCCGCTGCCGACCCGGCAACGCGCCGTCGACGAGCTGCGCCGGCTACCCGTGCCGGCCGGGATGCCGGCGGTGGCCGACTTGCGGCTGTTGCAGCTCGCGGCGGGCGGGAGCAGCGAACGAGTCGACGTCAACGCCCAGGGCCAGCTCTATCCGGTGGACATGCCGGCGGAGCGGGCGCTGCGGCTGTCGGTGGGCAGCCTGATCGGGCAACGACTGAGCGATGAGCAGATCCGCGACCGGGTGCACAGCCGCTTCCCCCGGGCGGACAAGGTGCCCAACCGCCCCGCTCTGAACGACCTGCTCGCGGCGGCCGAGGTGCCGCTGACCTGGCACGCGAAGGACGAGGTGTACGGGCCGGCCAACACGCTGGCGTCGGTGACGGGCACCCGGTTGGCCACCACCCACGCGCCGCTGCTCGGGCTCTCCGCCGCCGACGAGGTGGGGGAGAAGCTGGCCTCGGCGATCGAGCGGCGGGCCTTCCTGGCGGTGCTGGCACCGCTGCGCCGGCTCGGCCCGGCCCGACAGGCACTGCTGGCCCGGCTGCCACTGACCGAAGTGGACGTCACCGCGATCCTGCTGGACCGGCTGCGCTCGCTGGGCTTCCCGTGGGAGGCGATCGTGGCGGCCGACAACGGCTCATCGCTGGACGCCGACTTCCGCAGCCTGGTGGACCTGGTCCGGCACCAGGTGGTGCCCGCGGTCAACGAGGCCATCGCCGTCGCCGACGGGCCGGTGCTGATCACCGAGGCGGCGCCGCTGGCCCGGTACGGGCAGCTCGGGCTGCTCCAGGCGTTGCCGACCCGACCCGGCCCCGGGCGGCGGCCCGGCTGCTGCTGGTGCCGGCCCGCCGCCCTGACCCGGCGGTGCTGGACGGGGTGCAGTTGCCACTGACCTCGCCGGCCAGCCAGTCGCTGTGGCTCGCCAACGACTGGATCGAGGCGGCTGGGAGCGTGCTCTGTCAAGGATGACCGAAGCGGCGCCCATGCTGCCGGGGTGAAGGGGGTCGACCCGCTGGACATTCACGCCGCTGGCTGGGCGCCTCCTTGGCGCTGGTCCAGCTAGCGCCGCCACCACCAAGCGGTCGCCCGTGCCTTCCACTTCAAGCGCCGCGCGCAGCCAACCACATGATCACGAAGTGGTCGCTGGCGCGGTCAGGCCGACCAGATCCGCGCTCACCTGCCAGAGCCGCGCCGCAGCGGCCTCGTCGTAGCTGCGCTTGGAGGATCTCTTGGGGGCGCTGTTGGCGAAGTAGCGGCCCGTCAACTGCTCGAGATCGGGAGCGGAAGCCAGGTGGATTGACGTGGCGGCGCCCTGGGCCGGGGCCTTCATGAACGGCCGCATGAACGGAACGAACAGTCGCTGGACGCCGCCGGGGTCCTCGGCTCCGAAAGATGTGTCCACCACGCCGGGATGCAGCGCATTGGCGGTCACGGAGGTGGCCTGCAGCCTCCTGGCCAGCTCGTAGGTGAACAGGACGTTGGCGAGCTTGGACTGGTTGTAGGCCCGGGCGCCGGAGTAGGACCGTTCGCCCTGCAGGTCGTCGAAGTCGATTCGCCCCATGGCCTGCGCGTTGGAAGAGACCGTGACCACGCGGGCCGAGGCGCTCCGCTTCAGCCGGTCGAGGAGCAGGTTGGTGAGCAGGAACGGCGCGAGATGGTTGAGGGCGAAGGTGCGCTCGAGCCCGTCAGCGGTGACGTGCCGGGTGTTCCAGTACCCCCCGACGTTGTTGACCAGCACGTCGATCCGGGAAAGGCACTGGAGTACCTCGTCAGCCAGCCGCCGCACCTCCGACTGGGAGGACAGGTCCGCGACGAACACAGCCACCTGCCCGCCGCCGGCTGCGCGGAGCTCGGCAGCCGCGTCCTCGGTGCGCCCACGGTCCCGGCCCGTGATCGCCAGGTGCGCACCCATCATGGCCAGACCCAGGGCGGTCGCCTTGCCGATGCCTGTGGTGCCACCCGTGACCAGCACGGTCCTGCCGGCCATCGGCCTGCTGTGGATCTGTTCCATGTTCGTGCTCCTTCGGGAGCCAGAAGCCCAACGCCAGTTCAAAGAGCCCACCGGGATCGTGAAGATGAGCCCCTTCAGAGGCTGATCTCGTATTGTGGTTGTTGCATGGGACGCCACGGGCGATCAGCCGGTGACGGTGATGGCGACTTTGCCTCGTGCTTTTCCAGCGTCGAGGTGGCGCATGGCCTCCGGCACTCGATCCAGCGAGTAGGTCCGGTCGATACTCGGCGTGACCTTGCCCGCCTCGATCAGCTCGGTGAGCCGTTCCAGGTCGCTGGCGCGCTCCTTGCACAGCACGCTGGTCAGCCGCTGGCGCACGAACACCGACAGGGCCAGCGCCCGCAACTGCCGGTCCATGCCTCCGGTCAAGCTGCCGCCCTCCTCACCGCCGACGATGACGGCCGTCCCAGTGGGCGTGAGCGCCCGACGCAGCCGGGAGGGAGCGGGATTGCCGGCGATGTCGAGGATCAGGTCGTGGCGGTGCGCGCCATCGGCCCAGTCATCGCGGGTGTAGTCGACGACATGATCGGCGCCCAGGGACCGCACCAGGTCGAGTTTCGTGGTGCTGCACACGCCGGTGACCTGCGCCCCGAAGGCCTTCGCCAGTTGCACGGCGAAGCTGCCAACGCCACCGGACGCGCCGATGATCAACACCTGCTGTCCCTGCTGGACCCGGCCGGCGTCGCGCAGCGCCTGCAGGGCGGTGAGCGCGGACACCGGTACCACCGCGGCCTGTTCGAAGGTGAGGTTCGCCGGCTTGCGGGCGAGCCTGTCCGCTCGGGCCACGGCGTACTCGGCGAAGGACCCTTGACCGATCCCGAACACCTCGTCGCCGGGGGAGAATCCGGTCACCGCCGAACCGACCGAAACGATCGTGCCGGCAACCTCGCGCCCACGAACCGGGTTCTTCGGTGCGCGGATGCCGGTTCCGAGGCGCATCGCGTAAGGCCGGCCGATCATCAGATGCCACGCGCCTCGGTCGAGGCCCGCCGCGTGTACGTGCAGGAGCACCTCGTGGTCGGCCACCTCGGGTCGGGTGATCCACGCGAGGCGTAAGACGTCGGCGGAGCCGTACCGGTCCTGCACGATTGCCCGCATCGTGCTTTCCGCCGTCGCCGGACTGTTCGCGTCGCCGCCCATCACAGCGCGCTGCCGTTCAGATCCCATGACCGCTTCCTCTCGAACCGGCGGGGGCGTCCCACCATACTTAGTACGGCACGGTAAGTACGAAAGCGCTATCGTCCAGGAGAGCAAGATGCCGAAGCCAGTCAGCGACCGTTCTCAGGAACGGGCTCCGCTCAGCCGAGAACGGGTGTTGCGCGGCGCCGTCGTGGTCGCCGACGCGGGGGGAATCGGATCGCTGACGATTCGCTCGCTCGCCCAAGAACTCGGCGTCAAGCCGATGTCGGTCTACCACCACATCGCCAACAAGGACGAGATTCTCGACGGCATCGTCGATCTCGTTTTCAGCGAGATCGAACTACCGTCGGCCGGCGGCGACTGGCGGTCAGAGATGCGTCGGCGAGCGATCTCGGCCCGTCGTGTGCTGAGGCGCCACCCCTGGGCGATCGGGCTCATGGAGTCGCGAACCACCCCCGGCCCTGCGACACTGCGACACCACGACGCGACCGTCGGCACCCTGCGCGGGGCGGGCTTCTCGGTGGAGATGACCGCCCACGCCTACGCCCTGCTCGACAGCTACGTGTACGGATTCGCGCTTCAGGAGGCCGCTCTGCCCTTCAAGGGCCCCGAGACCGTCGCCGACACTGCCGAACCGATGATGCGGCACATCTCCGCCGACGAGTACCCCCACCTCGTCGAGATGGCGACCGAGCACATCCTCCAGCCCGGCTACGACTTCGGCAACGAGTTCGAGATCGGGCTCACCGTGATCCTCGACGCACTCACCAGGTCGATTCCCGACAACGGCAGCGAACTCCCCTCCTGACCGCCGACCGAATCGTCAATGCAGACGTACCAGCTGCAGCACAACTACATGTGCGACAGGCGACCGAGCGCAAGGAGATGCCGCTGACCGCGCGCGTTGGCGTCCGCTCGTGCCGATGAGCGTGCATATCGGGTCTGACGAAATGTGACAGCGGTATCGGCGCCCGACTCCGTAGGCCCACGGGAGATCCTCCTGGGCCGACGGTACCGCCGTACGCGGCGCGCCGCCGCTTCGCGAGGAGGTTGTCCGCCCTGAGCGGACGATCAAGGGGAAGGAGAGTACCCACTCCCTCCACCTTCAAGGTATAGCGCACCGGGGGGCTTGCGGCAAGACCCGGGTCGTGCCGCAGAATCGTCGGCCGAGGCCAGAATCTACGGAAATGGGAGCCGCGAAATGCGTGCGTTGTTGTCGACGTATGACTCGCGCGGGGGCGTCGAACCGCTGGTGGGACTCGCCGTGCGGTTGCGGGCACTCGGCGCGGAGGTGCGGGTGTGCGCGCCGCCGGACACGGAGTTCGCGGAGCGGCTGGCCGGTGTCGGCGTGCCGCGCGCTCAGGACGACCCTGGCCCCTGGGACCCGCGCACGAGCCGCCGCCGTGGCCGGCACGATCCGCACCGACGGGGCGATGGTGGCCGCGACGCTGCTGCTCGACGGGGTCAGCCGGGAAAGGCCGCCAGTGTCCGCGTGAACCACGCGGGATCGTCGAGCCAGGACCTAGAACACGAGAACCTGCAAACCCCGGTGACCTGACCCGACAACGGCCACGGGGTCCACGTCAGGCGGAGCGTTGCTCGTCATGGCCACCAGGTTCGTCACGCCGCGGTGCAGACGCTCTGCTGCGCGCCATGGTTGCAAGCGATCTCAGATCGGAGCTGATGCCGTGAACCCCCTGACTACCAGCGCGTTTGACCTTCCCGACCACCTCTTCCCCAAGGCCGACCCGACGTTGATCGCCGGCGACGAGCAGCACTTCGCGGCCATCGCGGAGAGCCTCGAGCAGGTGTCCGCCGACCTGTCCGACCGCCTCGACGCCGAGCGCAAGGCGCCCGGCGGCACAGGCCGGCGGGCGTTGGACCGGGACCAGGAGATCCGCCGGCTGACTGCTCGCCTGCGGGATCTGCGTCGCTTCGGTGTGGACCTGTGCCTGGGACGCATGGTCAGCGCAGACAACCCCGAGCCCGTGTACGTCGGACGACGTGGCCTCACCGACAGCGCGGGTCGTCGGCTGCTGGTCGACTGGCGCTCTCCCGTGGCCGAGCCCTTCTTCGGAGCGACCCACGCCAACCCGATGGGTCTGGCAAGCCGCCGCAGGTATCGCTGGACCCGCGGCCGGATCAGCGATTACTGGGACGAGGTGTTCACCCCGGACGGGCTTGAGGGGCACGCCGCGCTCGACGACCAGTCCGCGTTCATCGCCAGCCTGGGCGCCAGCCGGTCGACCCGGATGCGAGACGTGCTCGGCACCATCCAGGCCGACCAGGACGCCATCATCCGCGCGGGATCCCGCGGCGCTCTCGTCGTCGACGGCGGTCCGGGTACCGGGAAGACCGTCGTCGCGCTGCACCGCACCGCCTACCTCCTCTACTCCGACCCTCGCCTCGGTCACCGCCGGGGCGGCATGCTGTTCGTCGGTCCGCACCAGCCCTACCTGGCCTACGTGGCCGACGTCCTCCCCAGCCTCGGAGAGGAGGACGTGCAGACCTGCACCCTGCGGGACCTCGTCGCCGCGGGAGCCGCTGCGGCGATCGAGACCGACCCGGACGTGGCCCGCCTGAAGTCGTCCGCGGACATGGTGAAGGCGATTGAGGCGGCCGTCCGGTTCTACGAGGAGCCGCCTGCCAAGGGGATGACGGTCACGACCGGCGAGTCCGACATCTGGCTGAGTGCCGACGATTGGGCCGAGGCGTTCGAAGCACCAGGACCCGGCACTCCGCACAACGAGGCGCGCGACGAGATCTGGGAGGAGCTGCTCACGATCCTGATCGACAAGCACGACGGCGACGAACCGGCCGACCTGCTCCGCATGTCGCTGCTGCAGAGCAAGGAGCTGCGCACGACCTTCAACCGCGCGTGGCCGCTGCTCGAAGCGACCGACCTCGTCGGAGACCTGTGGTCGGTACCCGCCTACCTGCGCAAGTGCGCTCCCTGGCTCAGCCCGGACGACGTGCAGAAGTTACAGCGCGCAGACGCCCAAGCCTGGACGGTGTCCGACCTGCCGCTGCTGGACGCGGCACGGCAACGGCTCGGCGACCCGGAGGCGTCACGGCGTAAGCGTCGGCACGACGCCGCTGTCGCCGCCGAACGCGAGCACATGGACAGGGTCGTCGAAGACCTGATCGAGGCCGATGACGACCCCGAAGGCGTGATGCCGATGCTGCTCGGGCGGGACATGCGGGACGCCCTCGTCAACGAGACCGCACTGCCCGGCACCGACCCCGACCGGCTCGCCGGCCCGTTCGCGCACATCGTCGTGGACGAGGCTCAGGAACTGACCGACGCTGAGTGGCAAATGTTGTTGCTCCGTTGCCCGTCCCGGAGCTTCACCATCGTCGGGGACCGCGCCCAGGCCAGGCACGGGTTCACGGAGTCGTGGCAGGAACGGCTCGAGCGGATCGGGCTCGACCGGATCAACCTGGCCTCCCTGAGCATCAACTACCGGACGCCGGAAGAGGTCATGGCGGAAGCCGAGCCGGTCATCCGGGCGGTGCTCCCGGACGCCAACGTGCCCACCTCCATCCGCAGCAGCAACGTCCCCGTCGTACACGGATCTGCTTCGGATCTGAGCTCGATCCTCGACACCTGGCTCGCCGCGCACGCCGACGGGATCGCCTGCGTCATCGGCGACCCCACATTCCGGACGACGTCCCGCGTCCGGTCGCTGACCCCGGAGCTGTCGAAGGGGCTCGAGTTCGACCTGGTCGTCCTCATCGACCCAGGGGCATTCGGCAAAGGCATCGAAGGAGCGGTCGACCGCTATGTCGCGATGACCCGAGCGACCCAGCAACTCGTCATCCTCACGAGCTCCTGACAACGTGATCGCCGCCTGACGATCATGAGGACCGCTACCAAAGTTCGACGGAACGCGGAACAACCTCACCACCATCCACCTGCACCAACCATCGAAAGCACCAATGAGCACGTTCACCCCGAACGAAGTGCCCGGCACCGGGCTGCACCGCCAACTCGGCATGCTCGAAGAGACCGGCATACTCGGCGGCGTTCCGCGGCGGCAGCCCGACGTCGTACTCACCGGCGAGCAACAGCACCGGCTTCCCGAACTCGGCGACGGCCTTCCGGGTGGTGACCGGGTCCAGCGCACCGTCGGCGTAGTAGAACGGCACCGCGGCGTTGTTGCGCTGGGTGTCCTCCTTGGACTGGTGCGCCTGCGCGGGCCGCGTCCCACCGCCCGTAGGTGCACGGGGTGATGGCGGCCCAGTCGGCATCCGCCGGACCACCCGCCCAGATCCGTTCGAAGACGGCGAAGGCGTCGGGGAACCACGGTTCCGCAGGGCGATCGGCCCGGATGGCAAGGGTTCGCTCGACACCCTGCGGCACGCCTCGTGGATTGCGTGCTTCCAGGCAAGCGACTGCCGATCAGTGTGATTACTTCGTCCAGGCATGCACGTATCGCAGTAGACCCTGAGCGTGAACCAGATCGAATCCGAAAATCCGCTCAAGCCGATGAGCGGATACCCGGGGCAACGCAGATGTCCTGCTGTCAGGGCGTGACTCGGTACTGCAGGTATACGACGCCGTTGTCGAACCTGCACTCGTCCAGTAGTTGAAGGTTCAGACGGAGCCGGTCGGGGAGAAACGGATTGCCGCCGCCGACGGTGAGCGGGGACACGAACAGGCGGACCTCGTCCACCAACCCCGCTCGGAACGCATGGGCTGCAAGCGCTGGACCGCCGATGCTGAGATCGCGATCGGCCGCGTCCTTCATCGCCCGGACTGCGCTCGGGTCGAACGTCCGCTCGATCCGGGTCCGGGCGCTGCTCGCTGTCTGCAAGGTCGTGGAGTACACGATCTTGTCGGCGGCCTGCCAAACCTTGGCGTAGTCGAGCACGGGCGGCGGCTGGTTCGGTTGCGCCGGAGCAGTCTCCCAGAAGACCATCACCTCATAGAGGCGCCGGCCGTACAGATACGTCCCGATGGGGCGCTCTAGGTCGTTGATGAAGGCGTGGACCTCGCTGTCTGGCGCGCCCCAGTCGAACTCGCCGTGCTCGTCGGCGATGTAGCCGTCAAGCGACATTATTGCGGTGCAGATCAGCTTGGCCATCCCGACCCTCCCTCTTCTGATGGCACGCTGCGACCGGGTTCAGGCTAGGTAGACCGCTTGTGAGATTCAAGCGGTCAAGAGCCTGGCGGCGGAGGAGGGCGAGAACTGGGTCTGGCAGGAGGTGACGGTGCTGCGTCCCGGGTACGAGCGCTGCCTGATCAGCCTGTCCAGGGGTGGTGCGGACGCAGTCGTGGTGCGTGAGTTCGACCTGGGACGCCGCGCCTTCGTCGAGGACGCCTTCACGCTCCCCGAGGCAAAGGGAAGGGTGGGGTCTGCTGGATCGACGCCGACACCATCTACGTCGCCACCGACTTCGGGCCTGGTTCGCTGACCTCCTCCGGGTACCCACGCGTGGTCAAGCGGTGGCGGCGGCGCACGCCGTTGTCGGAGGCCGAGATCGTCTACGAGGGGCGCACGGACGACATCGCCGCTTACGCCTCGCACGATTCGACACCCGGGTTCGAGCGCGACTTCGTCGGTCGCAGTCCGGACTTTTACCGCAGCGAGAACTACCTGCTGACCGAGTCGGGCGAGCTGACCCGGCTTGAGGTGCCGGAGGACGCCCAGTGGGACGTACACCGGGAATGGCTGCTGATCCAGCTGCGCTCACGGTGGACGGTCGGCGGGGCACTGACTGACGACGGCACGTTCCTGTGCTGGCCGGCGCAGAGCGAGGCGGCCCGGGCCACCGACCGGACCCAGCCGCAGATCTCCAAGCTGCTCGGCGCCCAGGCCAGGACCTGGCTGGGCAATCCGGCGCTGGAGGCGGTGCGCAACGAGATCGTGGCGCTGCTCGACGCCCGCGGGGCGGTGATGTCCGCCGAGGAGTTGGCCCAGGCGCTGATCGCCGCCCGCGGCTCCTACACCTCCGCGCCGAAGCGGTTGCCGCAGGCGATCGGGCTGGTCCGCGCCGCCGTCGAGGCCGAGCTGAGCACCGGCGGTGCCGCCCGGCTTGGAAATCCTCGACATCAGCGAAACCTGGGGCTGAAGTCAAGGGTCTCAGACGGCGGTGTAGCCTCCGTCGACCGGCACCACTGCTCCGTGCATGAAGCTCGCGGCGTCACTGGCCAAAAACAGGACCGCCGCGGCGATCTCGTGCGGCTCGCCCAGGCGGCGTGCCGCCGTACCGGCCGCGACACCGGCGAAGCCCGACTTTGCCGTGTCCGGGAGGGCGTCGAGCATGGGGGTCGTCACGACGCCGGGGGCGATTGCGTTGCATCGGATGCCCCTGGGGCCGAACTCGACGGCCAGCGCCTTGCTGAGCCCCACGGCTGCGTGTTTCGAGGCGGTGTAGACGGGTCCACCTCCGCCACCCACCAGACCGGCGGCAGATGTGACGGCGATGATGGCACCGCTGCCGCGTTCGACCATGCCTGGGAGGATTTGCCGGGCCAGCCAATAGTGGGCGCTGACGTTAACGGCGAACGTCTTCTCCCACTGCGGGGTGGCGATGTCGAAGAGGCTGGCCCCTGCGTCGTGCATCCCCGCGTTGTTCACCAGGATGTCGATGCTGCCGAAGCGGTCCAGAGCGTTCTTCGCCGCCGCTTGGACGGCTGGCTCGCTGGAGAGGTCGGTGGCGATGGTGTGCAACGTGGGGCCGTTGGCCCCGAGCTCCGTCGTCATCTGGACAAGCTTCGTCTCGTCGCGGTCCACCGCGACGACTTGAGCGCCCTCCTTGCGGAAGAGCTCGACCACTGCCCGACCGATACCGGACGCTCCGCCGGTCACGAGAGCGTTCTTACCAGCCAGTTTCGTCATCGGGTATCCCTTCCTGCTGTCGTTCTGACGTCGAGAGGGCTGCGGCAAACGCTAGTGCTCCAACGTCACGTGGCGTCGGTGTTCGCCAAACCCACTACCCACGTCGCACCCCGGGATGCCTGAGTCGCCATGCTGACAGCTGGACATGGATGCGGGCCAGTCGTCGGGGATAGTTGCGAAGTGCCCACGCTGATCGATGAGAACGACGACCCGTACCTCTGGCTGGAGGACCTTGACGGGGTGGACGCCGCCGGATGGGTGCGGGACCGCAACGCGGAGACTGTCGCCGCGTTGACCGGCGGCGAGGCGTTCGCCGGCTTGCAGTCCGAGATCCGGCAGGTGCTCGATGCCGAGGACCGCATTCCCTATCCGGGATGGCGCGGGGATCACCTCTACTACGACTTCTGGACCGACGCGACGCATCCGCGGGGGATGTGGCGGCGGACGACCCTCGACCAGTACCGCCGGCCCGAGCCGGAGTGGGACGTGTTGCTGGACATGGACGCGCTGGCCGCCGAGGAGGGCGAGAACTGGGTCTGGAAGGACGTGACGGTGCTGCGGTCCGGCTACCAGCGCTGCCTGATCAGCCTGTCGCGGGGCGGCGCGGACGCGGTCGTGGTCCGGGAGTTCGACCTGGGCCGCCGGGCCTTCGTCGAGGACGGCTTCACGCTCCCTGAGGCGAAGAGCATTGTTTGCTGGATCGACATTGATCACATCTACGTCGCTACCGACTTCGGGTCCGGTTCCCTGACCACGTCCGGGTATCCCCGCATCGTCAAGCGGTGGCGGCGGGGCACGCCGCTGCCCGAGGCCGAGGTCGTCTACGAGGGACGTGTAGAGGACACGGAGGTGTACCCCTCGCACGACCCGACGCCCGGGTTCGAGCGCGACTTTGTGATCCGCCGTCTGGACTTCTACCGCACTGAGAGCTACCTGCTGACGGAGGCGGGGGAGCGGATCCGGATCACGGTGCCGGAGGACGCCCTGTGGCACGTACGCCGGGAATGGCTGCTGATCCGGCTGCGCTCACCGTGGGCGTCGGCGGGGTGACCCATCCGGCGGGCGCCCTGCTGGCGACCCGGTTCGACGCGTTCCTCGCCGGCGAGCGGGAGATGGCGGTGCTCTTCCGACCGGACGACCGCACGGCGCTGAGCTACCACTTCTGGACCCGGAACCACCTGATCCTCGCCACCCTCGCCGACGTGAAGAGCCGCCTGGAGGTGCTGACGCCCGGTGAGACGGGCTGGCGGCGTGAGCCGCTCGCCGGCGTGCCGGAGTTCGACTACAGCCGGATCGTGGACACCGACCCGGACCACAGCGACGCCTACCTGCTCGCCTCGGAAGGGTTCCTGCAACCGGCGACGCTCCGGCTCGGGCAGGTCGGCGGCGCGGTCGAGACACTCAAGCGGGAGCCGGCGTTCTTCGACGCGGACGGCCTGGTGGTACGCCAGGTCTTCGCCACCTCGGCCGACGGTACGCGGGTGCCGTACTTCGTGGTGGGGGACCCGGAGGTGGCCAGCGGGCCGACGCTGCTCACCGGGTACGGCGGGTATGAGATTTCCCAGACCCCGTGCTACAGCGGGGTCATCGGCCGGGGATGGCTGGCCAGGGGCGGCACGTACGTGGTGGCGAACATCCGGGGCGGCGGGGAGTACGGCCCCGAATGGCACCGCGCCGCGATGCGGGAGAACCGGCCCAGGGCGTACGAGGACTTCGCGGCGGTGGCCGCCGAGCTGGTGACGCGCGGGATCACCACGCCGGCGCAGCTCGGCATCGAGGGTGGCAGCAACGGCGGGCTGCTGATGGGGGTGATGCTGACCCGCTACCCGTCGCTCTTCGGCGCGATCGTCGCACACGTGCCGGTGCTGGACATGCGGCGCTACCACCGGCTGCTGGCCGGCGCCTCGTGGATGGCCGAGTACGGCGACCCGGACCGGGAGGCCGACTGGGCGTACCTGCGCGAGTACTCGCCGTACCACAACATCCGTAGCGGCCAGCCGTACCCGCCGGTCCTGTTCATCACCTCGACCCGCGACGACCGGGTGCATCCGGGGCACGCCCGCAAGATGGCGGCCCGGCTGCGGGAGCACGGCCACGACGTGTCCTACTACGAGAACGTCGAGGGCGGGCACGGCGCGGCAGCGAACAATGAGCAACGCGCCTTCGTCTGGGCGCTGACGCTGGAGTTCCTGCGGCGGAAGCTGGCCGGTCAACCGCACCAAGCCCTACCGCGCCAGGTCTCGCCGGTCGACGTGGGCGGGCGGACGGGCCGTAGGATCTGGCGGTGATCGAGCTGAAGGCGTTGCAAGCGCAGGTCAAGACCCTGGTGGACGATCTGCGCGGCCAGGTCGCGGAGGCGCCGGGTCTGCGGGCGGAGCTGCGGCAGGAGTACGCCCAGGCGAAGGCCGCCGAGCGGGTCGGTGCGAGCTTCGAGACCTGGCTCGACGACGTGCTCGACCAGGCGGCGGTGGCGTGGGTGCTGGGCTGCGTGTTCGTCCGGTTCGGCGAGGACAACGAGCTGGTCGAGAAGCTGTGGATCGGTGGTGTCGACCCGGCCGCGCCGGCCGAGCGGGCGGTGCAGCACCGGCAGGCGTACCTGATCGCCAACCCCCGGCACAACGACCGGCACTGGCTGCGGGAGGCGTTCGGCTACCTGCGCGGCCTCAAGGCCACCGGCAAGATCTTCGACGAGCACAACCCGGCGTGGCGGTTCGACATCTCCGGCCCGGCGGCCGAGGAGCTGAGCGACTTCTTCCGCCGGGGCGCCGGGCAGGAGTCGCTGCGCCGCGACGACCTGAACACCCGCTTCCTGGGCGACCTCTACCAGGACCTGTCGACGCACGCGAAGAAGACGTACGCGCTGTTGCAGACGCCGGAGTTCGTCGAGGAGTTCATCCTCGACCGGACGTTCGAGCCGGCGGTCAAGGAGTTCGGCCTTCCCGCGACCAGCGTGATCGACCCTACCTGCGGCTCCGGCCACTTCCTGCTCGGCGCGTTCCACCGGCTGGTCCGAAAGTGGCAGGACCGGGAGCCGGCCACCGACATCAAGGTGCTCGCGGAGCGGGCGCTCGGCCAGGTGACCGGCGTCGACATCAACCCGTTCGCGGTGGCGATCGCCCGCTTCCGGCTGCTGATCGCGGCCATGAAGGTCTGCGGGTTGTCCAAGTTGGAACGGACGCCGGCCTTCCCGGTCCGGGTGGCGACGGGCGACTCGCTGCTGCCGTGGGGGGCGTTCAGCTCCCGGGCGCAGGGCGATCTGCTCGCCGAGATGGAGGGCAAGGAGGTCTTCGCGTACGAGAGCGAGGACGCCGACCTGCTCAAGGACTACCTGGCCGAGAACCAGTACACGGTGGTGGTCGGCAACCCGCCCTACATCACCGTCTCCGACAGCGCCCGCAACCAGCTCTACCGCAGCATCTACCCGACCGTCTGCCACCGTCAGTACGCCCTGACCGTGCCGTTCGCCAAGCGCTTCTTCGACCTGGCCAAGTGGTCCGACGAGCATGGCGAGGGTGCCGGCTACGTTGGCCAGATCACCGGCAACGGCTTCATGAAGCGCGAGTTTGGGAAGAAGCTGATTAACGATTACTTCGCCCACGAGGTCGACCTGACGGAGGTAATCGACTCCTCCGGTGCGTACATTCCCGGCCACGGCACCCCAACGCTGATCCTTGTAGGCCGGGCGAACAAGCGCCGCCGCTCAACGGCTGTGCGAACCGTCCTTGGCGTCAGGGGCGAACCGTCTGCCCCCGAGAAAGCTGAGGAAGGGCTGGTATGGGGGGCGATCGTCAACCAGGTCGACAGCCCCGGCTCTGAGTCCGACTGGGTAAGCGTCGTCGACCTGCCTCGTGCCCAACTCGCCACGCACCCCTGGAGCCTGTCTGGCGGCGGTTCCGTGGAGTTGATGGGGAGCCTGACGAGCTCCCCGGCTTCTGGCCTAGGTGTACAGATCGAGGCCGTGGGTCGCACGACGCACACCGGGTTGGATGACGCCTACTATGCATCCGATGTCGCGCTTAAGACGAGAGGTCTCGTAGAGGCCGGAGTGCCGGTTGTGCTTGGCGAGGACGTTCGTGACTTCGCGCTTTCGGCGAGGACGTGGACGCTCTTCCCCTATGACGCAGAGGGTCAACCCCGTGAACTGATGGAAAGTGAGTGTCGCTTCTATTGGCCGAACCGGACAGCGCTGCGACTGCGAATCGACTTCGAGCAAACCCCAGAGCAACGTGGGCTTCGCTGGTTCGACCACAGCATGTTCTTTCCGAAGCGGTATCGGGTGCCGCTATCGATTGCGTTTGCGGAGGTGGCAACGCATAACCACTTCGTGTTGGACCGGGGTGGCAAAGTCTTCAAGCAGACAGCACCGGTAATCAAGTTGCCGGAGGGGGCGACGGAAGACGATCATCTGCGGCTGCTCGGTGTATTGAACAGCTCGACCGCCTGCTTTTGGCTGAAGCAGGTCAGCCACAACAAGGGAAGCCAGGGCGTCAACGAGGGTTTCAAGAGCCAGGGGTGGGAACGGTTCTACCAGTTCAATACGATGAAGTTGAAGCCGTTTCCGCTTCCGGAGGCGTACCCGTTAGAGCGGGCGAGTGAGTTGGATGGGCTGGCGCAGCGGCTTGCGAGCTTGACCCCGGCGGCGGTCGCCGCCTCGGGGGTGCCGAGCCGGCAGCGGCTCGCGGAGGCTGAGGCGGAGTACCAGTCCGTGCGGGCGCAGATGATCGCGCTTCAGGAGGAGTTGGACTGGGAGGTCTACCGGCTCTACGGGCTGATCGACGACGACCTGACCTGCGCCAACCCGCCGGAGTTGGCGTTGGGGGAGCGGGCCTTCGAGATCGTCCTGCACACGAGCGGCGCCCAGACCGAGTGGTTCAACCGGCACGGGTCCAAGCCGATCGACCGGCCGCAGCCGCACTGGTCGGCGGAGTACCGGTCGCTGGTGGAGCGGCGGATCGCCACCATCGCCGGCAATCGGCACATCGGGCTGATCGAGCGGCCGGAGTGCAAGCGGCGCTGGTCCACCGAGGGCTGGGAGAAGATGCAGTCGGCCGCGTTGCGGGACTGGCTGCTCGATCGGTTGGAGGCGCCGGAGCTGTGGGGCGCCCAGCCGACGCCGCTGTCGGTGGCGCAGCTCGCCGACCGGGTCGGGAGCGATCAGGACTTCCGGGCGGTGCTGGACCTGTGGGTCGGGCACGACAGCTACGACCTGACCCGGACGCTGGGCCAGTTGATCGCCGACGAGCATGTGCCGTACCTGCCGGCGCAGCGCTACAAGCCGTCCGGGCTGCGCAAGCGGGCGCAGTGGGAGCGGACCTGGGCGTTGCAGCGCCGGGAGGACGCGGGGGAGAAGGTCGACATCGAGGTGCCGCCGAAGTACAGCTCGGCGGACTTCGCCCGGCCGTCGTACTGGCGGGCGCGCGGCAAGCTCGACGTGCCGAAGGAGCGGTTCATCTCGTATCCGCAGGCGGGGCGGGACAGCGACGGCAGTGAGCTGCTCGGCTGGGCCGGGTGGGACCACCTGAAGCAGGCGCAGGCGCTCGCCACCGTCTACCTTGACCGGAAGACGCAGGAGGCGTGGCCGGCGCACCGGCTGCTGCCGCTGCTCGCCGGGCTGGCGGAGATCGAGCCGTGGCTGCACCAGTGGCACACCGACGAGCAGCCGGCCTACCTCGGTTCACCGGCCGACTTCTTCACCAGCTTCATCGACACCGAGCTGGCGCAGCTCAGCGCGGACCGGTCGGCACTGGCGCTGCTGCGCGGCGTGCCGGAGCTGCCGTGAGATCCGCGGCGGGCCGGTACGATGCCCGCATGAGCTCGGAGGCGGTTGGCAGGTACATGCCCCCGGTCGTGACGCTCGATGACCTCACCGCGATGATGGCCGCTGACGAACGCCACCGGTACGAGATCAGCCCTGAGGGCGTCCTCTCGATCATGCCGCCGCCGGGATACGCCCATGCGATCATTGCGACCCGGCTCATGATGTGGCTCGCCCAGGGCGGTGTCCCGGCGGACCGGATCGCCCAGGCGGTCGGGCTGCCCATCCCGGGTCGACACGGCGGCGTTGGCGGACGCATCCCGGACCTGGTCGTGTGGAGCAAGGCTCAGGCCGACGCTGTCTGGCTGCCGGTCGCCGACGTGCTCCTCGTCGTCGAGATCATTTCGCCCGGCTCTGAGGGCGTGGACACGGTGACCAAACGCAGCGAGTACGCCGCCGCCGGCATCCCGCAGTACTGGATGGTCGACCAGGATCCGGCTCAGACCGTCACCATGCACCACCTCGACGGCGACCACTATGCCGTCCGTGCGGCCATGCCGCTCGCCTGGGTCCTCAACACCGGCCCGGTGGAGCACGACCTCGGCTGACGCCGGGCGGCACACAGCACATCACCGCCTGAGGGAAACTGACACTCTGAGACCCCTCCGGGGCCTACCAGCGCGGTCGTGACCGGTGCCGGTCAGACGTCGGCGACGACGAGGAACTCGTAATTGCCGGCGCCCACCGAGCGGTCCAGGGTCCGCATGACGCGGGTGGCGTTGTCGCGTGGGCCCTGGACGAAGAAGGGCCGGCCCTCCCGGCCGAACGTGATCCGGCCGGTCGGCTGCCACGCTCCGAGGTGACCGACCGCCGAGTGGTAGTCCCGGTGCGGCTCGAAACCGAGCCGCCGGGCGAAGTCGACGGCACCGAAGACGAGATTCCGGGCAAGGTCGATGGGCGCGCGCATCGGGGGATCCGAGTATGCGCTGAAGAAGTCCGCGACGAAGAAGGGCATGTCTTGTTCGTCCAGCGTGGTCGGCGGCAACGCGTTCTTCGCCCCGAGGCAGTGGGTGTCCACCAGGAATCCGGCCAGGCTGATCCCGTCGCCATCCCGTCGCGCGACCATGACGCTGGTCAGGCCGGCGGTGCCCCCCGAGGAGCCGTCGGCGTCGACCCAGTCAACCGGGCGGTCCTCGATGATCAGGCCGTCGCTCCACCCTGAATTGATCCAGCACCCGACGAGCGGCAGATCCGCGGGCGCTGTGTGCCCCGGCCGTTCGACGGCGACGCCTCGAACCAGGGGACCGACCACGGCCCGGGTGACGCCCAGCTCCCGGGCGATCTGCTTCGGGGTGCGGCCCGCCGCGCGGAGTGCCTGCGCCCGGGTCTTCAGCTCGTCGGAATCCACCCGGTCATCTTGCTGTCCGGCGAGATCGAGGTCAATCACGCCGGGGGAGCCTGTCCCTCGATTGATGGCGCGGGGTGCCGGCCGCGCCTCCAAGGCGCCTTGGAGGCGGCGCGACTGCCGGTTAGCGGCTCAGCGTCTCGCCCTTGACGCCGTGAACGAAGGTGGCCCAGGCTCTCGGGTTGAAGGTCAGCACCGCTCCGGTCGGGTCCTTGCTGTCGCGTAGCCCCACGATGCCGGGGAGATTGTCGGCGACTTCGACGCAGTTGCCGCCGTTGTTGCTGCGGCTCGACTTGCGCCAGGCGGCACCGGTCAGGTCATACACGGGAATACTCCTCTGCGACTTGCTGGATCAGGCTCTTCGATCGGGACTCGTTGAGGGCGCGGCCCGCCATGTCGGCCCAGATGGTGTTGTACGCGGCGGTCTCGTGCGGCTTGTCGAGATAGATCGCTCCGGTGGCGGTCTCCAGGTAGGTCACCGGTGGTTCCACCTCCTTGCCGTTGTTGTCCTGAGGGAAGTCCATGATCGAGAAGGCTCCGGTCATCGCCCCGGTGTGCAATCCGGCGGAAAATGTCAGCACCTGGACGGTTACGTTCGGTAGCTCTGCGGCCTTCAAGATCTGGTTTAGCTGCTCCGCCATGATCGTGGCGCTGCCGACCGGGCGGCGCAACACCGCCTCGTTGATTATCACGCTGAGTCGCGGAGCCGAGAACCGCGTGAGAAGTGCCTGTCGCTCGACCCGTAGCTGGACCGCCCGCTGTTGCTCGTCGGTGTCTCCCACGTTGATCGAACCACCGGGCATCTTGAAGACCTGCTCGGCGTAGGCGCGGGTCTGGAGTAGGCCGGGGACCAACTCAGCCTCGTACTGCCGAATGCCGGACGCCGCAGCTTCTAGCCCGATATAGAGCTGAAACCAGCGCGGCAGGCCAGAGCCGATGTAGTCGTGCCACCAGTTCTTGTTTTCCCGGGTGGCCGCGGTCATCGCGAGGAGCAGTTCGCTGTCCTCGCCGGATGCGCCGTAGAGATCGAGCATCTGCTGCACGTCGGCCTGCCGAAAGCGGACGTGCTCGGCACCATTCTCGATCCGGTGCAGGGTGGCGCGTGCTCGGTCCAGGCGCTCGGCGGCTTGTTCCATCGTCAGCCCTGCCGCCTTGCGAAGCGACTCGAACTTGCGCCCGATCTGCCGCCGCAACATGGTCGAGCCGGTCACTGCTTGTGACACTCTCCGCCTCCGCTTGTCGTAATCCGTCGACAGTCGCCCGTCCAATTGAACCGCACCGCTGTCTCGTAAGCAATAGACAGGTCACACTGTGTATCTACCTCTAGTTAAGACGCTAGCCGGACGATGATGTTGCGATGTTGCAATTGAGTTGACCCAGTGCTTCACTGCCTCTGCGGCCACTGTGGAGTTCTCGCTGCTCAGTGGCCATGTGTGCCCTGCTGTCGTGCTGCTGATCGGAGGCTGCGGTGGCAGGTGCCGGGGTGGGTCCGCCGGTGCGGGGCGGGCCGGTGGGCCCGCCCCTTCCACAGTTCGATCTCGACGGTGAGAGGCAGGTCC
>JAEVHO010000015.1 GCA_016802835.1 Micromonospora sp. ATA32
GGCAACGACCCTCTCCGGCGCCCCCTTCACGCTCAGCAGCAGCCCGCCGTCGTGCTCGCCGACCGTGGCGTGGTAAGCCGCGCGACGGCTCGAACGGCAGGCCGCCCACCGGCCGCCAGCCGGCCGCGCCGATTTGCTCCACCACCCCCGCCGTCCCGGCGCCCCGCCGGACCGCCCGGTCGGTCTGCTGCGGCAGCTCGTCCGGATCGACCGCCGTCGGGGTCGCCCGCAGCGCCGCCGCCAGGGTCGGCCGGAGCGCCTCGTCCAACCGGTCCGGTGCCGCGTAACGGCCACCGTCGGCGTCGCCCACCCCGGCCAGCAGCAGCTGTCCCTCGGTGAGCGTGCCGGTCTTGTCGAAACAGAGCACGTCCACCCGGCCGAGGGCCTCGATGGTCCGCGGGTTGCGGACCAGCGCGCCGTGCTCGGCCAGCCGCCGGGCCGCGGCCAGCTGCGCGGCGCTGACCAGGAACGGCAACCCCTCCGGCACCGAGGCGACGGCCAGGTTCGCCGCGGTGGCGGCCGTCTGGACCAGGGGTACGCCCCGGAGCAGTCCCGCCCCGGCCACCGCCACCGCCGAACCCGCCGCCAACGGGATCGCCGCCTTCGTCAACCGGCCCAGCCGGGCCTCCACCCCACTCGTCGGCGGGGCCTGGCGGGCCATGGCCATGCTCCGGCCGGTCTCGGTGTCGGCGCCGGTGGCGACGACCACGGCCGTCCCGTGCCCCGCCGCGATGGTGGTCCCCTCGTACAGCATCGACCGCCGATCCGCGACGGCCGCCGCCACCACCGGCCCGTCGGACTTGGCTACCGGCAGCGACTCTCCGGTCAGCGACGACTCGTCCGCCTCCAGCCCGACCGACTCCAGCACCCGGCAGTCGGCCGGTACGGCGTCCCCCGGGCCAAGGTCGACGATGTCACCGGGCACCAGGTCCTCGGCCGAAACGACCTGTTCGTCGCCGTCCCGCCGGACCCGGGCGGTCACCGCCGAGCGGGAGAGCAGCGCCGCCAGGGAATGCTCGGTGTTGCGCTCGTGCACCGCGCCGATCAGCGCCGACCCGCCGACCACCCCGCCGACCAGGGCGGCGTCGACCAGCGAGCCGAACGAGGCGGAGAGCACCGCGCCGGCGGCGAGCACCGGGGTGAGCGGGTTGGACAGCTCGTCGACGAAGGTGCGGAGCAGCCCGGCCGGACCGGGTGCGCCGCCGTCACCTCCGCCGTGCCGCCGCCGAGCCTCGGCGGAGCTGAGCCCGTCCCGGTCGCTGCCGAGCTGGTTGAGGACGGTCTCGACCGGCATCATGTGCCAGGCGGTGACCACCGGCACCGGTGACTCCGTCCGGTCGGGGAGCCGACGTGCCCGCCACACGCCGTGCGCGAAGGCGGCAGCGGCGGCGCCGTTCACCGCGCCCAGGGACCGGCCCGGCAGCTGCGCCGGGGCGGCGGTGAACGCCCCCAGGGCGCCGAAACCGGTGCCGGCCATGGCCAGTTTGATGTTCTGTCCGGTCATCCGTCGGGCCACCCCGGCCGCGTCGATGAGCAGTGCCGCGATCCGCAGGTCGGTGCCGATGAGCAGGTGGGCGCCCCAGGGCGGGAGGTCCTCGGGATCGGCCACCCCCAGCCCGCAGTCGGCGGCGCCGAGCGCCGACCGGTCGCCGGAGATCAGCATGACGACCGCGCCCTCGCGCTGCAGGCCGCGTACCGACCCGGTCAGCTCGGCGCCGCCCGGCACGACGGCGTCGGCGAAACCGAACCGCCGGGCGTCGTCGCGGCCACGACCAGACGCAACCCGGCCTGCCGGGCGGCGGACGGCAGCGCGTCGACGCCGGGAGCGGGCTCGGGATCGACCCGCAGCACGGCGGCGAGGGTGTCACCGTCGGCGAGCCCGAGCAGGTTGCCGCCGCTGTCGCGCAGCCGCCGGCTGTCCGGGGTGTCCCCGGGGTCGTCGACGTCGAGCCGGTCCAGCGGGCCGAGCCGCCAGCCGTCGGCGTGCTGGAGCCGCTCCGACGCGGCCGGGTCGAACAGCTCGAAGGCGCGCGCCGCCACCTGCCCCGGGTCCGCGCCCGGCAGCGGCGCCAGGTCCGCCAGCACCCCGCGGTCCGAACCGAGGACTGCCGCGTCCAGCACCACGGTGTCGATCCGGTCCAGGTCCCGCAGCACGCTGCGGTCCATGGCGATCACCCCGCGCCGGGCCAGCATCCGGCCGAGCTGCGCGGCGTACCCCTCGCGGCCGCTGCCCGGCGCCTTGGGCAGCGCGGAGAGGGCCAGGGCGGCGGCCCGCTTGCGCCCCACGACCGGCACCGCGGCGGCACCCGCGGCGGCACCGGCCGCCAGCATCCGGCTGATGTAGCGCTCGGCCGGTCCGTCGGGCCGCGGGGTGGGCCGGCGGTGGTGGGTGAGCGGGCGACGGCCCGGTCGGGGTCACCGGTCAACCGTGGTTCGGCCTTCGTCCACGCAGAGAGTTGAGCCCGGGCCTCACCCCACTGCACCACCCGCTGGGCGCCGTCGAGCACTATCCCGGCCCAGCCGCCGGTCAAACCCAGAACGACCGCCTCGGCCAGCGGGAAGAGCACCTCGGCGCGCGGGTCGCGCGCAGGCCCCGACCGGCCAGGGCGTGCAGCCTGGGGTGCAGGTCGATCGCGCCGAGCAGGCCGGCCACCTCGCCGGGCACCGGGGTGAACGGCAGGATCCGGGTGGCGGCCGAGATGGTCAGGCCGAGCGCGTCGGAGGCCAGCGCGCCGAGGGTCCGGGGCGTACGCGGCCCATCTTCGGGCGGCTCGGGCGGCGGGATCTCCGGGTCCGGCTCGTGGTCGCAGGTGTTCTCGGTCCGAGCGATCGTCGCGATCAGGTCCGGCAACCTCGGCTCCGGTGACCCGACCGCCACCACCACCCGGCCGGACGGCGCGTTGACCCGGGCCCAGGCCACCCCGGGGAGCCGTTCCAGCGCCGCCTCCACCTGCCGGGCCAGCTTGTCACCGCCGTCCTGGCAGACCCCGTGCACCTCGATGTGGTGCGGCCGGGCCGGGACCAGACCCGGCGTTTGGTCAGCCCGGCGGCGCGGACCAGCCGGGTCGCGGCCGAGCCGACGGTACGGGAGGCGTCGCCGACCAGCTGCGGCACGGCGACCGGCGGGAGGAGGTGGCCGGCGATCCCGCCCAGCAACGTCATCGAGCGGTACGACCGGACCGACGCCGGCCACCCGTCCGGGTGCCGTCGCCGCTGCTCCTGCCGTACGCCATGTCGGCCTCCCGCGCTCGTGTCCGGCGTGCTGGCTTCCCTGCCGGCCGTCCGTTATGCCCGTCCGCCTGGGGGAAGTTTGCGCTGGTCGCAGGAGGCATGGACCGGGTCGGAGTCCGCCTGACGAGAGCCGGGTCACGTCCCCGTTGACTTCACCCGGGGTTGAGGTCGGAGGGTGGACCCATGCTGAACCACCACACCCCGGGCCGGCGGTGACCGCGACGGCCGCGCCGGCGGCCCCGGTCGAGCACCTGTACGCGCCGCGCCTGCGGGCGATGACCGTGGGCAGCGTCGCCCTGGTCTCGCTGCTGGCGTTCGAGGCGCTGGCCGTTGGCACCGCCATGCCGACCGTCGCCCGCAGCCTCGACGGGCTGCCCCTGTACGCACTCGCCTTCGGTGGTCCGTTCGCCTCGGGCGTGGTCGCCATGGTGCTCTCCGGCATCTGGTGCGACGCAAGAGGGCCGCGGGCGCCGATGTGGCACGGGGTGGTCTGGTTCGTGGTGGGGCTGCTCATCGCCGGTACCGCCCCGGCGATGGGCGCGCTCGTCGCCGGCCGGGTGGTGCAGGGGTTCGGCTCCGGGCTGCTCTCGGTGGCGCTCTACGTGATCGTCGGGCAGGCGTACCCGGAGGCGTTGCACCGGCGCATCTTCGCCGCGTTCGCCGCCGCCTGGGTCGTACCGTCACTGGTCGGGCCGGCGCTGGCCGGCCTGATCGTCGAACATCTCGGCTGGCGGTGGGTCTTCCTGATGGTCCCGGCGGTGGCGGTGCCGGCGGTCCTGCTGATCCACCCCGGCCTGCGGGCGCTCGGACCGCCGGCCGCGAACCGGCCACCCGCCGGGGCGGTCGGGCGGATCGGCTGGGCGTGCGGGGCGGGGGCGAGTGCCGCACTGCTGCACCACGGGGGGCAGCAGCGCGGGTCCGCTCGCCGTCGGGCTGGTCGCGGCGGCGGTGGTCGGCCTGCTGGTCTGCGCGCCCCGGCTGCTGCCGGCCGGCTTCCTCCGGGCCGGGCGCGGCCTGCCGACCGTGATCGGGCTGCGCGGGCTGGCCTCCGCCGCGTTCGCCGGTGCCGAGGTGGTGATCCCGTTGATGCTCAGCCGGGAGCGGGAGTTCACGCCGACCGGCGCCGGTCTCGTCCTCACCACGGGTGCGGTCTTCTGGTCGGTGGGCTCGTGGTTGCAGGGACGGTTGCCGACCCCCGCCTCGTCGGCGACCCTGCCGCGGGCCGGACTGGGCTGTCTCGCGGCCGGTACGGCAACCGTCGCGCTCGCGGTGCTGCCCGACGTGCCGGTGCCGCTGGGGGTGCTGGGCTGGGCCGTGGCCGGGCTCGGCATGGGACTGCTATACCCGTCGTTGTCGGTGCTCACCCTGGAGTTGTCCGCCCCGGGTGAGCAGGGTCGGAACAGTTCCTCGCTGCAGTTGGGCGACTCGCTGTTCGCGGCGACCGTGCTGGCGCTGACCGGTGCCCTGCTCGCCGCCGGCCCGGAACCCGGGCCCCGCAGCTACCTGGCCACCCTGGCGGTCGCCGCCGGGTGTGCGCTGCTCGGGGTGCTGCTGGCCGGCCGGGTGGTGCCGGCCGGTGTCACATTCGGCGGGGTGGTGACGTCAACGGGCACGACGTCGTCAAGCGCGGATGCCATGAGGAGTGAACGACCATGAAGGTGCTGGTGACCGGGGCTGGCGGCACACTCGGCGGGGCCGTGCTGCCCCGACTGCTCGCCGATGGGTTCGCCGTTCGCGCGATGAGCCGGCGCCGACGGTCCGATCCGGACGAGGAGTGGGTCGCCGCCGACCTCGCCACCGGGGAGGGTGTGGCGGAGTCGGTGCGGGGGATGGACGCGGTGGTGCATCTGGCCTCCGCGCCGAACCGGGGCCGCCACACCTACCAGGTTGACGTGCTCGGCACCCGCCGGCTGGTCGTCGCGGCCGGTCAGGCCGGCGTACGCCATCTGGTGTACATCTCGATCGTCGGCGTCGACCGGGTGCCGTTCGGTTACTACCGGCACAAGCTGGCGGCCGAGCAGGTCGTCTCGGCCGGCCCGGTGCCGTGGACCGTGCTGCGGGCGACTCAGTTCCCGCAGTTCTTCGACGGGTTGCTGGGAATGGCCGGGCGGCTGGGTCCGGTGATCGGCGACCCGGCGGTGCTCGCCCAGCCGGTCGATCCGGCAGAGCTCGCCGCCCGGATCTCGCATCGGCTCACCACCGGGCCACTGCGCGGCGTGGAGGAGTACGGCGGCCCGCAGGTGCTCCGCTTCGACGAGGCGGTACGCGCTTGGCGGTCGGCCCGGCACTCGCGCCGACCGCTGCTGCCCGTCCGGATCCCGGGTCGGCTGGGGCGAGTCCTGCGGGCCGGCGCGCTGACCACAAGGGCCACCCCGACGGGCACCCGCACCTGGGCCGATCACCTCGCTGACACGTACGGGGGAACCGGCCGGAGATGAGAAGGTTCCCCGTTCACGTTCGCCCTACCGTGAGGCAATGTTCGCATTCATCACCACGGTGATCCTCTACGTGTTCGGGTTCGTCTTCCTCTACGGCGTGATTCGGCTGGGTATGCGGCACGCGATGGAGGACCTGGAGGCACGCCGGGCCAAGTTGGCCCAGGCCGAGCAGATGGCCTGGGCGCAGGACCGGACGTTCATCCGCGAGAACTCCTTCCTCGCCGGCGGCTGACCGCCGCGCGGGCCACCGGCCGACTCCCGGGACCGCTCCGACCGGCTGGCTCGGTGCCGTCCCGACGAGCGGAGGTCGGCGGCGGGTGCGAGGATCGCATCCGTGATGGGGACGCTGAAAACCGAGCCCGCCCGTACCCGGCTCGACCTGCTCGCTCCGCCGGTCGCCACCGCCATCGAGCGGTGGCCCGCCGACGCGCCGGTGGACGTGGACGACGTGCTGGTGGCACCGATCGACGCCACCCTCGCCGACACCGCCGCCTTCTGCGCGGCGTACGAGGTGGGGTTGGACGTGTCGGCCAACTGCGTGGTGGTCGCCGGCAAGCGCGAGGGCGTGGTGCGGTACGCCGCCTGCGTCGTGCTCGCCACCACCCGGGCCGACGTCAACGGGGTGGCCCGCCGCGCGCTGGACGTGCGCAAGGCGAGCTTCGCCCCGATGGACGACGCGGTGGAGCTGACCGGCATGGAGTACGGCGGCATCACCCCGATCGGGCTGCCCGAGCACTGGCCGATCCTGGTGGACTCGCGGGTGATCGCCACGCCGCACGTGATCATCGGATCCGGCGTACGGCACAGCAAGATCGCGCTGCCCGGGCCGGCGCTCGGCGCGCTGCCCGGCGCGCGGGTGGTCGAGGGGCTGGCCAGGCCCGCCTAGATCGTCACGCGCGTCGATACCGTTGCACGTGAAACATCCCGCCGGCTCGGCCGGGCCCGTCGTCGGAAGCCGTCAGCGCGCGGCGGACTCCCGGCTCTCGACCTCCTTCAGGGCGGCGAGCAGGGTTTCCGGCTCCTGTGCGCCGGTGACCGCGTACTTGCCGGCGAGCACGAACGTGGGCACGCTGGTTACCCCGAGCTGGTGGGCGGCGGCCAGTTCGGCGGCCGTGTCCTCGGTCCCGGCGTCCGAGTCGAGGTAGCCGCGCGTCTCGTCCTCGTCCAGGCCGATGCCGGCGGCGAGGCCGACCAGCGCGTCGCGCGATCCCACGTCCACGCCGTCGGTGAAGTGAGCCCGGTAGAGCGCGTCGACCATCTCGGCGGACCGGCCCCGGTCGGTGGCGAACCGGACCAGCCGGTGCGCGTCGAACGTGTTGGCGGCGACCGCCCGGTCGAAGTCCAGCCGGAGGCCCACCCCTTCGGCGACCTGGGTCACCTGGGCGAACATCGCGTCGGCCCGCTCCCGCCCGCCGAACTTCGCGGCCAGCGCCTCGACCAGCGGCTTCGGCTCGGTGACCGGCGTCGGGTCGAGCTGGAACGGCCGGTAGCGGATCGTCACGTCGCCGTCGTACGACTCCACGGCCTGCTCCAGGCGGCGCTTGCCGATGTAGCACCACGGGCAGACCACGTCGGCGTAGATCTCGATCTCCATGACTGGGAACAACCCGCAGGTCAGCCGATCTGTTCCCGTACCTGACGCTTGAGCCGACCGAGGATCGCCGTGCCGCCGCGGACCCGCAGCGGGCTGATCGCCTGGGCCAGCCCCATCCGCTGGTACAGGTCGTTCGGCACGGCCAGCACCTCCTCGGCGCTGGCCCCGGCCAGGCCCTCGGCGAGGATGCCGGCGAACGCGCGGGTGGTCGGCGCCTCCGGCGGGCAGTCGAACCAGGTGAGCACCGTCCCGTCCGGCTTGACCTGGGCGCGCAGGAAGAACGACGTCTGGCACTCCGGCACCTGCTCCATGCCCTCGCGGTTCATGTCGGCCGGGAGCGGCGGGACGACGTCGGCGTACTCCAGCAGCATCTCGAGCACCACGTCGCGGGGCGCGGCGGCGAACTCGTCGACGATCTCGGCCAGCTTGGTCGGCATCTCGGGCATTCCGTCAGGCTACCGCCGATGACCGAGGGCCCCCGCTCGACGGTGCGACGTCGAGCAGGGGCCCACCCGGAGGCGTCCGGAGGAGTATCTCAGATGCTCGGGGAGTGCTCGCTGATGTCGCTCAGCGCCGAGGTGGGGTCGAGCTGCATGGCCAGGTCACCCAGGGAGACGACGCCGACGAGCTTGCGCTCGCTGTCGCAGACCAGCACCCGCCGGACGCCGCGCTCCCGCATCAGCGTGGCCGCCTCCCCGGCGGTGGAGTGCTGCTCGATCATCACCACCTCTCGGGTGATGATCGAGCCGATGGTGGTGGTGGCCGGATCGCTGCGCTCGGCCACGCCCGTACCACGATGTCGCGGTCGGTGAGCATGCCCGCGAGGCTGGCGCCGTCGGTGACCACCACGTCGCCGATGTCCGCCTCCTTCATCACCCGGGCCGCCTCGTCCAGGGTGGTCTCCGCGGGCAGGTACACCACCTGCTTGGTCATCACATCGCTGACCCGGTAACCGGTCATGAAAGCCTCCGAAAGCACATGAGTCGATCCGGAAGCGATACCCCGTGACGCGGCGGCTACACCACGTCCCGGCGCGTCCCGAGGACCTCGTCGACCAGCCGCTCCACCAGGCCGTCCACCGGCAGCTCGATCCGCTCCCCGCCGGCCCGGTCACGCAGCTCCACGTACCCGTCGGCGAGGCGGCGGCCGACGACGACGGCCCGGGGGATGCCGATCAGCTCGGCGTCGGTGAACTTGACCCCGGCGGAGACGTGCGTGCGATCGTCGACCAGCACCCGCAGGCCGGCGGCGGCCAGGCGTCCGCCGAGGTCGAGCGCCGCTTCCAGCTGCGGGCCCTTCCCGGCCGCCACCAGGTGTACGTCGCACGGCGCGATCGCCGCCGGCCAGACCAGTCCCCGCTCGTCGTGGTGCTGCTCGGCGACCGCCGCGACGGCCCGGGACACCCCGATCCCGTAGCAGCCCATCGTCGGCCGGACCGGCTTGCCCGCCGGGCCGAGCACGTCGACCGCGAACACATCGGTGTACCGGCGGCCGAGCTGGAAGATGTGCCCGATCTCGATGCCCCGCCGCATGGTCAGCTCGCCGTCGCCGCAGGCCGGGCAGGGGTCGCCGGCTCGCACCTCGGCCGCCTCGATCGTGCCGTCCGGGACGAAGTCGCGCCCGCAGACCACGTCGACGGCGTGCCGGCCCGGCTCGTTCGCCCCGGTCAGCCAGGCGGTGCCGGTGACCACCCGCGGGTCGACCAGGTAGCGGATGTCGAGCTTGCCGAGGATCTGCGGCCCGAGGTAACCGCGGACCAGCTCCGGGTGGGCGTCCCAGCCGTCGAAGATGTCCACCGTGGCGGGCGCCAGTGTGGCGGCGACCCGCTTGAGGTCCACCTCCCGGTCGCCGGGCAACCCGATCACCAGCAGTTCCGCCGCCTCCACGCCCGGCCGGCGTACGGTCAGCACCACGTTCTTCAGGGTGTCGGCGGCGGTCCAGCCGTCCCGGCCGCCGAGCCGGCGGGCGTTGGCCAGCTCCACCAGCGAGGCGATGGTCGGCGTCTCCGGGGTGTCGTGCACCTCCGCGATGGGCTGCGCGTCCGGGTCGCCAGCCGACGGGGCGCGGGTGACCACCGCCTCGGTGTTGGCGGCGTAGCCGCAGGCGGTGCAGCCGACGAAGGTGTCCTCGCCGACCGGCGTCGCGGCCAGGAACTCCTCCGACGCCGAGCCGCCCATCGCCCCGGACATCGCGTGCACCACCGCGTAGTCCAGCCCGAGCCGGTCGAAGACCCGCTGGTACGCGGCCCGGTGCCGGTCGTACGCCGCCTGCAGACCGGCCTCGTCCAGGTCGAAGGAGTACGCGTCCTTCATCAGGAACTCGCGCCCGCGCAGCAGCCCGGCCCGGGGCCGGGCCTCGTCCCGGAACTTCGTCTGCACCTGGAAGAGCGTCACCGGGAAGTCCCGGTACGAGCTGAACAGGTCCTTCACCAGCAGCGCGGCCATCTCCTCGTGGGTCGGCGCGAGCAGGTGCTCGGCCCCCTTCCGGTCGGCCAGGGTGAAGATGTCGTCGCCGTACTCCGTCCACCGGCCGCTGGTCCGGTAGGGCTCGGCCGGCAGCAGCGCCGGGAAGTGCACCTCCTGGTCGCCGATCGCGGTCATCTCCGCCCGGACCACCTCGGTGACCCGGTCGAGGACCAGCTTGCCCAGCGGCAGCCAGGTGTAGCCGCCCGGCGCGGCACGGCGGATGTAGCCGGCGCGCAGGAGCAGCCGATGGCTCGGCACCTCCGCGTCGGCCGGGTCCTCGCGCAGGGTCCGGAGCAGCAGGGTCGACATGCGCAGCAGCATTGCCGCAGCGTACGGCGGGCGAGGCCGGTCCGGCGATCCTATTCGCCCGCGCCGGGCTTGATCGGCCCCGTGTCGCCGATGTTGCGGTATCCGACCGACCGGGACACCGCCATGTCGCGTATCTGGAGTGGATCAAGCCCGACTATAGTCGCTTGGTGCGCGATCGAGGGTTCGGTAACGAGGAGTTGACCACCTCGCGGCTGTCGCTGCGCCGCCCAACTCCCGCCGACATCGACCTGATCCACGCCGTCCACCGTGACCCACGAGCCTGCGCGTACAACCCGGCCGACCTGCTCGACACCCGCGCCGACGCGGAGGATCTCTACCGCCGGTGGGACGAGCACTGGCAGCGCCACGGCTTCGGGTACTGGGTCATCCATGCCGGCCGCATTCGGAGCGGCGTGGGCTTCTGTGGCATCAAGCTCATGCGGTTGAAGGACCAGGATGTCCTCAACCTGTTCTACCGCCTCGATCCAGCTGCCTGGGGCGAAGGGGTGGCGACCGAAGCAGCCGTAGCGGTTGTCGGCTGGGCGTCCGCCCATCGTCCGGACCATCCCGTCATTGCCCGAGTCCGCCCTGAGAACGCAGCGTCTCAACGAGTCGCCGCGAAGGCTGGCCTGCACCGCGCCGAACACCTCGACAGCCCCGGGGAGGACGGCCTCGACTGGATCTTCACCTCGCACTGGCCGTGACCCGCTGCGCGCCAACGGATCGCCCAGGGATTCAGGCAAGGTCCAGCCTCAGGTCGGCAGTGGCGACGGCGACTGCCCCCGCGTAACTGTCGCCGGCTGCGGCTCGCGCAGCCGCGGGATCGGTGCGGGGCCACAGGGTGGGTCAGGATCAGCTGTCCGACGCGGCCTCCGCGGCCTGCCGGCCCACCTGGCGGGCGCTCGACAGATAGCGTCGCGAGTCCTCCGGCACCTGGTCCACGTACGTGGCCTCGGCCAGCAGCAGATCGGCGTCGCGCGCCAGTGCCACCACGTCGGGGCTCGGGCCGGTGTCACCGGTGTACGCGAGCACCCGGCCGCCGGCGGCCAGGCGTACGCCGGCGTTGGGCACCCAGTGCGGCAGCAGGCGGGTCTCGGCACGGAACGGGCCGATGTCGAGAGGGCTGCCGGCGGTGAACTCGTGCACGACGTAGGCGCCGTCCAGCATCCCGGGGCGGTCCAACGCCAGCACCGCATCGAGCGCGCCCGGCAGCGCGTACACCGGAAGCGGCGCGGGCGGATCGTCGCGCAGTGCGCGCGCCCGGAGCAGCGGGTTCAGGTCGGCGCAGTGGTCGGGATGACCGTGGCTGACGAACACCGCGTCGACCTGGTCCGCGGTGACCTGTTGCAGCAACCGGGGGACGGTCGCGTAACCGAGGTCGACGAGCAACCGGAACCCCTCGTGCTCCACCAGGTAGCCGCTGCACGCCTGCCCCGCCTCCGGCCACGCGCCGCACCCGCCCAGAACCGTCAGCCGCATCGACGGACCGTATCGGCCGACTCGTCACCCGTGCCACCCATTTCGAGGCGTAGACGAACGAACGGCTGCGGAATCGCAGGGTCGTCCGGCGTGCCGGTCGTCGGGGCGTGCGAGTGGGTGGGCGATGGAATCTAGGAGGCCACGATCAGGCGGATCTCGCAGCGGACTCCGCTCGCCTTGGCGAGCCTTCCGTCGCGGTCACGAGCGGGCAGGCCAGCCCTTCCGCCGCAGCGACGTACGCCGCGTCGTACGCGCTGACGTTGCCTCGCAGCTGCCACATCCTGTTCAGCAACGCGGCTGTGGCGACCTCATCGATGACCAACGTGGGCAGCGTCTGGATCGCCTCCTGAGCCCGAGCGAGGCCAGCTTGTTGCCGAGAACCTTGCCCCTGATCACCGACATCACCTCGATCAGGAGATGACCGGGGGCGGCCCAGTGCGGATCCGCGGTCAGCTCGCCCTCGCCGCGTCGCCGACCGGACCGTCATCGACCAGGGCGTCGGCGAGAGCTGACGCGTCCACCACGATCATGCCGCGTGCCCCGAAGGTCCGCGCTGCTCGCGCTGGTCGCTCAACTCGGCCGCACTTTCTCCTGGCAGGGAGCGTGTGCCGTCCGACCGGCCAGCGAAACGGTCCAGGACCGCCGTGTTGCGCAGGCGTCGGGCCTGCGTTTCCACCAGCTCCAGCAGGTACGCCTGGAGCGACTGGCCACGCGCCCTGGCCTGCGCTGCCAGCGCGTCCCGTACTTCCTCCGGTACGTCGCGAATCTGGAGAGCAACCATGCATTCATTATGCATGCACGACGGAGGGCTGCCCACAGAGTTGGCGTCGCGTGTTCTGGTACGACCATGCCCCCGGCGATCAAAGCTGGGGGCATCGGGCCGTCGAATCAGTGACGCTTGGCGTGATCGATGAAGGCTCGCCAGGTCTGCGGGTCGAAGGTGAGGACAGGGCCGGTCGGGTCCTTGCTGTCGCGGACGCCGACGACGCCCGGCAGGTTGTCGGCCACCTCGACGCACTCGCTCTGGCCGCTCCGGCTGGACTTACGCCAGGTAGCGCCGATCAGGTCCATGACGTCATCACTTCCTTCATCAGCAGCGTCGACTGCCGTTGAGGAAGAGCTTCACTTCGAACGCTCTCCCACCTCGACAGCAGGATAGCTACACCGTCGTCGTTGTCGATCACGCTGCCGCCGAGCTGGTTCTCCAGGTAACCCACCCAGCCGCCGTCCTGACCTCGGGCCAGAGTAAACGGGCCGGTGAGGCCGATGTGCACGCTGACCTCAGCGGGAATGACATGCACGTTGATCCGTGAGCGTTCGCTGCACTCGATCAGGTGCGCGATCTGCTCGGTCATGAGGCCTCGGAACCCCTCGTCCACTCGCCGGAGGACGGTTTCCTCGACCACCGCCACGAACTTGGGCGAGCTTGGCTGGTTGAGAACTGACTGTCGGTCCTGCCGGACCGCCAAGCGCCTCTCCACCTCATCATCGCTGAGCATGTCGTCTGTGCGGATCATGGTGCGGGCATAGTTCTCGGTTTGAAGCAGGCCGGGTACCAGGCTCGGCTGGTAGCAGCGCAACTGGTGTGCCTGCCGTTCGGCCTCCAGCCACGGCCGGAACCAGCTCGGCTGTCCGTCCCGTTCCGCCAGCTTGAGTAGGGACGTCAACAGCCCGCCCGTCCCCAGCACCTCGTCGGCCCGCTTGAGGAAGAACCGGTCGAGCGGTCGCTGCCCCAGCTCTACGGCGGACACCTGGGAACCCGAGAAGTGGACCAGCTTCCCGAACTCCTCCTGACTCAGCTCGGCGTTCATCCGCAGCCGGCGCAGCTGTGCCCGGATCAGCTCGGCGGTCGGCTCACCTTCCACGATTCCTCCACGATTCTCCTGGCGTCTCCACGGCTTTCCCGCGCCGACGGAACAGCCGACCTGACCTCGCCACGGCCGGCGTCGATGCCTTCCGAGAGTAGTTCCGTCCTCAGCAGACTGTCACGCAGCGGGTCGCTTCCGTCCGGCCCGCTGCGGGGCCGCCCGTGAATCCGCCGGTGCAGGGGCCCCGGCCCATACGTGCTGAAGGAGGTCGAGATGCGCAACGCGCTCCGCTGGTTCCGGTGCCGGACGGCGGTGCCGCCACCGCCCCTGCCCCGGCGGGTCCGGGGCACCAACCTGCCGGACTGGATGCGCGAGCCGACCCGGGTCTTCCCGACGATGCGGCCGGGGTGCCCCGGCCGGTTGACCCGGGCGCAGGAGTGGCGGGCCAACGGAGGGCGCTGGTGATGTTCGGTCAGCTCCCGGTGCCCCGCCTCGGTCCGTACCCCGACCGGCCCCGGGCGTACCCGTCGGGCCACCGGCCCCACCTGCCGATCCGCCCGCTGTGGGTGTGCCGGGCCTGCGGGCTGCCGTGGCCGTGCGCCGAGGCCCGGCTGCTTCTCAAGATCGAGTACGTCGACCGTCGCGTCGACCTGGCGATCTACCTCTCCGGGCTCTACCACGAGGCGACCCACGACCTGTTCCGGCTCAACCCGCACGACGGCCCGACCCCGCGTGAGCTGTTCGAACGGTTCGTCGGCTGGGGGCCGTACCGCAGGCCCGCGACCGGGCCGCCCGGCGCCGCTCCCGAGCGGGCCCCATGACCTCCGCCACGTTGGCCCGGCGGGCGGCACGAGTCACCGGGTACCCGGTGACAGACTGGTCGCCGCAGGCAACGGAGAGCGTGAGGGAGGCGGCGTGCGCTGGCGCAGCTTTGTGGCGGTCGGGGACAGCTTCACCGAGGGCATGGACGACGCGTACCCGGACGGCTCCTACCGGGGCTGGGCGGACCTGGTGGCGACGCGCCTCGCCGCGGAGGCGGGCCCGGACTTCGGGTACGCCAACCTGGCGATCCGGGGCCGACTCTTCCCAAGCGTCGTGGCCGAGCAGGTGCCCGCCGCCGTGGCGATGAAGCCCGACCTGATCAGCTTCGCCGCCGGCGGCAACGACGTGCTGCGCCGCAGCTTCGACCCGGCCCTGGTCAGCCGCTTCGACGAGGTGGTGCGGCAACTGCGCTCCGGGGGCGCCGACGTGATCCTGTTCCGGTTCGCCGACGTGATGGCTCGGCTGCCCGGCCAGCGCCTGGTCGCCCCCCGGATCGCGCTGCTCAACCGGTCGGTGGGTGAGACCGCCGAGCGGCACGGCGGCATCCTGGTCGACCTGTACGCCGACGACACCTTCCTCCACCCGATGCTGTGGAGCACCGACCGGCTGCACCTGTCGGCCGCCGGGCACCGGCGGGTCGCCGCCCAGGTGCTGACGGCCCTCGGGGTGGGCTGCGACGAGGAGTGGCTGATGGTGCCGGAGCGGCCCGCCCCCACGCCGTGGCTGGCCGCCCGCGCCGCCGACCTGCGGTGGGCCGGTGGGCACCTGGCCCCGTGGATCAAGCGCCGGCTGACCGGCCGGTCCTCCGGCGACACGGTCACCGCGAAGCGCCCGCTGCTCGGGCCGATCACCGACTGACCGTGCGGACCATCCACGCCGCCGCGCTGCTGCGAAGGACGCCGGACGACGAGCCCGTCGCGGGTCAGGCGGTGCTCGTCACCGGGAACCGCATCGAGGCGGTCGCGCCGCTGGACGAGCTGACGGAGGCGTACCCGCAGGTGCGGGTGCGGCGGTGGGCCGGCACGCTCGGGCCGGCGGTGTTCGACGCGCCGCGGCCGCCGGCGCTGATCACGACCGGACGCGCCGACCTGGCCGTCTTCGCCGACGATGGGAGCTGCCTCGCCACGGTGGTGGCCGGTCGGCTGGTGCACCGCCGGGCCTGATGGTCCGTCCCTTGTGGCCGAGCCGGTCGATGGCCGCTCCCGGCCCGAATCGGGATCGCCCGATGTCGTCCCCGCCGGATAACATCCCCTGCCCCCGTCGATCGAGTACGGGGACAATCGGGGAAAGGTGGATGGGGGATCACCCTCATACCTGGCACGAATCCGTCCAAAACCGCTGGACGATCCCTGCTGGCCACCGCACTGTCCATGATGGTCGCCGCAGGCACGGTCGTCGCGACCGCAGCGCCGGCCGCCGCATACGACGTGCGCTACGAGAACAACACGAGCTGGGCCTGGACGACTCCCAGCGACCCAAGAAGATCAACCTCGACCAGGCCGGCGACCTGCCGGTCGGGTCCTGGGTGGACGGCAAGGGCCTGACGCACACCTCGCGGGCCTACTTCACCTTCGACATCTCCCGCTACCGAGGTGCGGACATCGAGCGCGCCAAGTTCGATGCCAAGGAGACCGAGGCGCGAGACTGCACCACGCGTCCCGAGGTGGAGCTGTGGCGCACCGCGCCCTACACCTCGCGGTCGAGTTGGGCGACGCCGCCGGCCGACCTGGCGAAGCTCTACACCACCAAGCTGCCCGACTACGCCGGCTGCCCGGCCCCCTACGTGGGCTTCGACGCCACCGAGGGGCTGCGCCAGGCGCTCGCCGAGGGCAGCTCCACGCTCACGCTGTCGCTGCGGCTGCCCGCCGCCGTCGAGGGCGACCCGGCGCTGGCTCGGAAGTACGCGAGCAAGGTCGGCCTCTCCGTCGACCACAACTTCCGCCCAGGGGTGCCGACCGACCTGCAGACGGCCGGCGGCAAGGACTGCACCGCCGCGGATCCATACCAGTTGGTCCGCCGGGGCGACCTGGGCCTCACCGCGGTCATGCACGACAAGGACCGCAACGACACCGGCGGCACCGACATGCTGACCGCCACCTTCGCGCTCTGGCCGGTCGACCAGCCGGACGCCCGCATCGAGCGGACCGACAACGCCCGCGACGGCGAGCGGGCGGTCGGCCGATTCAGCTACGACCTGTTCCAGCACGACCGGGTGTACGCCTGGCAGGTGCGAGCCGCGGACAGCCGGGCCACCGGCGAGTGGAGCCCGGTCTGCTACTTCCGTACCGACTTCGAGGGCCCGGCCGCAGCGCCTGCGGTCTCCTCCACCGACTTCCCCGCCGACGGCGGATGGCACCCCGGCCTGCCCGGTGAGTTCACCTTCGACGCGAAGGGCGCGTCCGACGCGGTCGGCTTCGGCTACGACCTGAACAGCGTCAGCACCGCCACGGTGGCCGCCGACCGCCCGGGCGGCACGGCCATCGTGACGCTGACTCCCCGGGTCGCATTCAACCGCCTTGAGGTGTGGAGCGTGGACGCGGCCGGAAACCGGTCCCCGCGCACCGAGTACCGGTTCCTCGCCAGCGACGTCTCGCCCATCGTCGACGGCAACCTCACCGGCATCGGTGTGCCGACCACGTTCACGGTGAGACCGCAGATGGACGGGGTGGTCCGCTACCGCTTCGGCCTTGACGGCGACCCGGAGCAGACCGTCGACGCCGGCGCCGACGGCACCGCCTCGCTGACCGTCACCGCCACCAGGGGCGGCAACCGGACGCTGTCGGTCACCAGCGTCACCGCCGACGGCGTGGCGGCCACCGCGCAGCGGTCCTTCCAGCTGCTCACCGAGCCGAAGATCTCGGCCACGGTCTACGAGGAGTACGGCTTCGGTGGCGGCCAGGGCGTGCCCGGCGTGTTCACCTTCGCCCCGCGCCTGCCCAACACGGTCAGCTACCGCTACTCCTTCGGCGACGAGACCGGCACCGTGGCGGCGGGCCGCGACGGCATCGCCTCGGTGACCTGGGCGCCCAAGGACGCCGGCTGGATGACGCTCGCGGTGTGGAGCGTCAGCCGGGACGGCACCGAGTCCGACCCGGCGACCTGGTACTTCACCGTGCGTGACCTGCTGCCGGCCATCTACGGCGACCCCTACAACTCCAGCTACCACGCCGGCGGTCCGGGTCAGCCCGGCGAGTTCCGGTTCAGCTCTGAGGTGGCCGACACCACGGAGTTCCGGTACCGCTTCGACGGCGGCGCCGAGCAGGGCGTGGGCGCCGACGGCAACGGCTACGCCTCGGTCACCTGGACGCCCGACCAGGGCGGGACGCACACCCTCACCGTCCGCAGCCTCACCGCGGACGGCACGGTGTCGCCCGAGCGGTCGTACACCTTCCTGGTCAACGACGCGCCGCTGGTGGAGTCGGCGGAGTACCCGAAGGACGCCAACAGTGGCCTGCCCGGCGTCCCCGGCGTCTTCACCTTCCGTCCGCAGCGGCCGGACGTGGTCAGGTACCACTACTCCTTCTACGGCGAGGAGGAGAAGACGGTCGACGCGGCGGCGGACGGCACCGCCTCGGTGACCTGGACGCCGGAGCGGTCGGGCTGGACCATGGTGACCGTGCGAGGCGTCACCGGCGACGGCACCGTCACCCAGCCGCGCGAGTACACCTTCACGGTGCGGGACCCGAAGCCGACGATCATCTCGTACCTCTACAACGAGTACGACCCGCAGGGCGGGATCGGCGTGCCGGGCAGCTTCCGGTTCAGCTCCGAGTTGCCGGACACGGCCGCGTTCGTCTACCGGCTCAACGACGGGCCGGAGCAGACCGTGGCGGTGACCGACGGCACGGCGGCGGACCTGTCCGTCACCCCGGACCGGGGCTTCCGGAACACCCTGACCGTGCGCGCCCGCTCGGCCTCGGGTGAGCTGTCGCCGGAGGCCACCTACGCCTTCATGGTGAGCACGGCGCCGACGGTGAGTTCGCCGACCTACCCGAGCGGCGAGACCGCGGGCGGGGTGGGGGTGTCGGGTGTCTTCACCTTCGCCCCGCGCATGCCCGACGTCGAGACGTACGTCTACCAGTTCGACAACGGGCCGGAGGTGACCGTGCCGGCGGGTGCCGACGGCACCGCCTCGGTGACCCTGACCCCGACCGAGGCCCGCTGGTACCCGATCTCCGTGTACGCGGTCGACAAGGCCGGCAACCGGTCGGACTACGCCTACTACTGGTTCGTCGTGCAGGGCTGACACTCACGGCTGACCGGACCGGCCCACCACCCGTCGCGGGTGGTGGGCCGGTCGCGTCGCGCAGGTCGACCGGATGCCGGGTCACCGCCGGGGATCCGGCGTACCTTGGGCATCATGCCTGTGCCGAGCGATCCCCATCCCCGCCTCCAGTCGTACGCAGATCCGCAGCGTCTGGTCACCACCGAGTGGCTGGCCGAGAACCTGGGCACCGAGGGCCTGGTCGTGGTCGAGTCCGACGAGGACGTGCTGCTCTACGACACCGGTCACATCCCCGGCGCCGTCAAGGTCGACTGGCATCTGGAGCTGAACGACCAGACCACCCGGGACTACCTGGACGCGAAGAGCTTCGCCGAGCTCTGCGCCGTCAAGGGCATCGGTCGGGGCGACACGGTCGTCTTCTACGGCGACAACTTCAACTGGTGGGCCGCGTACGCCCTCTGGGTCTTCTCGCTCTTCGGCCACGCCGACCTGCGGCTGCTCGACGGTGGCCGGCAAAAGTGGATCGCCGAGGGGCGGGAGCTGACCCGGGAGAAGGTGGCCCGGCCGCGCGCCGAGTACCCGGTGCCGGAGCGCAACGACGCGCCGGTCCGGGCGTTCCGCGAGCAGGTGATGGCGCACATCGCGGCGGGTCGTCCGCTGGTCGACGTGCGCTCCCCGGGCGAGTACACCGGCGAGATGCTGCACATGCCGGACTACCCGCAGGAGGGTGCGCTGCGCGGCGGGCACATCCCGGGCGCGGTGAGCAAGCCGTGGAAGTCGGCCGCGAACGAGGACGGCACGTTCCGGTCGGCCGACGAGCTGCGCGCCATCTATGCCGACCAGCTCGGGCTCAGTCCGGCCGACGACGTGGTCGCGTACTGCCGGATTGGCGAGCGGTCCAGCCACACCTGGTTCGTGCTGCGGCACCTGCTTGGTTACCCGCAGGTGCGCAACTACGACGGCTCGTGGACCGAGTGGGGCAACCTGGTCCGGGCCCCCGTCGTCCGGGGCGACCAGCCCGGCGGCATCACCCCGTAACGCCGGCTCGTCTCCGCCGTGCCGGCTGCCCGGCACCGGCTCGCGATGCGCCTCTCCGGCCTCGTCTACCGCTGACCGGCCCCGCCGGCGCTGACCGTCGTACCCGTGGTCGCCGCGCGGGCCGTCCACCAGGCGGCCGCCGAGGCCAGGGCGAAGATGCCGGCCGCCGCCCAGGCCACCGGCGCCACCCCGTACGCCTGGCCGGTCAATCCGGCGGCTGCCGCGCCGATCGGGGCGGCGAGCAGTCCGAGCACCCGCTGCGCCGCACCGATCCGACCGAGCAGCTCGGCCGGCACCTGGCGCTGCCCGTAGGAGGCCCAGAGGCTGTTCCAGACGGACGTTCCGGCGGCGAAGACGGCCAACGCGAGCCCGCCGGGGACCGGGTGCCGGGCCAGCGCGAACCCGACCAGGGCGAGCGCCTGGCCGAGGAGCACCATGCGCAGCGTGGGCAGCGTGCCGAACCGGCCGGCGAGCGACCCGCGCCGAGCGCGCCGGTCAGCCCACCCACGATCGCGGCGGCCATGAACAGCCCGTACCCCGACTCGGGTACCCGCAGGACGTCGAGCGCGTAGAGCACCATGATCGCCATCAGCCCGCTGATCGCCAGGTTGGTGACGCCGGTGAGCACGGTGATCCGCCACAACGTCGAATCCCCGCGCAGAAACCGCACCCCGTCCCCAGCCTCCCGCCACACCCCGCTCCCGAGCTCGGCGATCTTGCGCTTGCGGCCCACCTTCAGGCGGCATCCGCCCGCTTTGTCGGGACAGCACGTGCAAGATCGCGGCGTGGGGGGTGGGGGTCAGGGCGAGAGTGAGGAGGGCGGCGGCGGCGAAGGTGAGGGCGTCGAGGGTGAAGGGGAGCGCCGCGGCCACGGCGAAGAGGACGCCGGCGACCGGGGCGCCGAGGAGGCCGCCGGCCACCGCCGTACCGGCCTGGAGGCGGCCGTTCGCGCGGGCCAGTCCGGCCGGCGGCACCACCGAGGGCAGCATCGCGAACGAAGCCGCGTCGAAGAGCGTGCCGAGGGTGGCGAGCAGCAGCGTGGTGAGGGCCAGCGTGGCGAGGTCGGCCCGTCCGGTGCCGACCAGCACGGCGAGGGCGCCGACGAGGGCGGCCCGCAGCCCGTCCACCACCGCCATCGTCCGCCGCCGGTTCCAGCGGTCGGCGTACACCCCGCCGAGCAGGCCGAACAGCAGCGGCGGGAGCTGCCCGGCGACGGTCACGGCGGCGATCGCGCGCGGGTCGCGGGTCAGCGTCGCGGCCAGCAGCGCCAGCGCCGGTGTACGCAGGGCGTCGCCGAACCGGGACGAGACGGCGGCGGACCAGAGCAGCCGGTAGTTCCGGCCGAGTGTGGGAGCGGTCATGGCGGTGACCCTCGGGCCTCGACCGGCTCCAGGGTCAAGCCCGGCGGTCCGGGGGGCGTACGACCTCCGTGATGACCACTGGTCGGGACGGCCGGACTCCGCTCGCGACCGACGGGTAACCGAGCCGCCGCCGGGCCTGCCCGGCGGTCTACGCTTGCCGGGTGACGGTGGGGCAGCAGGCACGAGGCGCGGCGGGCGGCACGAACGGTGCGGGCCGGCGACGGTCCCGGCGCGACGAGATCCTGGAGATCGCGGTCGGCCTCTTCGCCGCCCGGGGCTACCACGGCGTCTCGATGGACGACATCGGCGCGGCCGCCGGGGTGACCGGTCCGGCCCTCTACCACCACTTCGCCGGCAAGGAGGCGATGCTGGTCGCCGCCCTGATCCCGGTCAGCGAGGGGCTTCTCGCCGGTGGTCGGGAGCGGTCCGCCGGGCATCCGGACGACCCGCGCGGCACCCTGGAGTCGCTGATCGACTTCCACGTCGACTTCGCGCTGGCCAACCCGGCGGTGATCGCGCTGCACCTGCACGAGTTGGACCGGCTGCCGGAGGAGCCGCGCCGCCGGATCCGCCGGCTGCAGCGGCTCTACGTCGAGGAGTGGGTGACCGTGCTGACCGCGCTGCACCCGGACCTGCCCGCCGGCGAGGCGCGGGTACTGGCCCACGCCGCGTTCGGCCTGATGAACTCGACGCCGTTCCTCGGCGGCGAGGTGGACCGCCGGCGCCGCGCCGAGTTGCTCCGCGGCGCGACGCTCGCCGACCCTGCTGGCCCGGCCGGACGCCTGAGCGGCCGACCGGGCGCCTGATCCGCGCCGGTCGAGTGCGTACGCCGGACGACCTGACTCGTGAGTAACCTGCCGGCCGTGGTTCCCTAGCATCCGTCCCGACCCCCGGACGCTGGGAGGAAACATGATCGAGTCGCTGCTGGTCGCCAACCGGGGCGAGATCGCCCGCCGGATCATCCGTACCGCGAAGCGGCTCGGCATCCGCGCGATCGCGGTGCACTCGGAGGCCGACGCCGGCCTGCCGTTCGTGACCGAGGCCGACGAGGCGGTCTGCGTCGGCCCGGCCAACCCGGCGCTGAGCTACCGCAACACCGAGGCGATCCTCGCCGCCGCCAAGTCCACCGGCGCACAGGCGATCCACCCCGGCTACGGCTTCCTGTCGGAGAACGCCGACTTCGCCCGTACCGTCGAGGCCAGCGGCCTGATCTGGGTCGGACCCGGCGCGGACGCGATCACCGCGATGGGCGACAAGATCAACGCACGGAACCTGATGGTCGCGGCCGGGGTGCCGGTCGCGCCCGGCACCACCGAACCGGCGGCCGACCTGGACGCGGCGGTCACCGCCGCCGCCGAGATCGGCTACCCGGTGATGGTCAAGGCCGCGGCTGGTGGCGGCGGCATGGGCATGGGCGTGGCGACCGACGAGGCCGCACTGCGCACCGAGTACGACAAGGTCCGCGCGTTCGCCGAGCGGATGTTCGGCGACGGCTCGGTGCTGATCGAGCGCTACTTCCCCCGGGTACGCCACGTCGAGGTGCAGATCCTCGGTCTGGCCGACGGCCGGGTCGTCGCGCTCGGCGAGCGGGAGTGCTCGGTGCAGCGCCGCAACCAGAAGCTGGTCGAGGAGTCCCCCTCGCCGGCGGTCTCCCCGGAGCTGCGCGAGCGCTTCCTGGCCGCGGCGGTACGCGCCGGTGAGGCGGTCAACTACCGCAACGCCGGGACGGTGGAGTGCCTGTTGGTCCCGCGCCAGCGGGACGTCGAAGGCGACGGTCCCGGCACCGAGGAGTTCTTCTTCCTGGAGATGAACACCCGGCTCCAGGTGGAGCACCCGGTGACCGAGCTGGTCTACGGCGTGGACCTGGTCGAGGAGCAGCTGCGGGTGGCGTCCGGCCTGGCGCCGACGTTCGACCCGGACGCGCTCACCCCGCGCGGGCACGCCATCGAGCTGCGGATCAACGCCGAGGACCCGAAGCGCTTCCTGCCCGGCCCCGGCGCGATCAAGACCTGGGTCGAGCCGACCGGGGAGGGTGTACGGGTCGACTCCGGCTACATCGCCGGCAACACGGTCACCCCGTTCTACGACAGCCTGATGGCGAAGCTGATCGTCAACGGCGCCACCCGCGACGAGGCGATCGCGCGCGCCCGCGCGGCGGTGGCGTCCTTCGAGATCGCCGGCCCCAAGTGCAACCTCCCCTTCTTCGCCGAACTCCTGGACAACCAGGAGTTCCTGACCGGCGACTACGACACCGGCATCGTCGCCCGGATGCGCTGACCCGCCAGCCGTCGAGACGGCTGCCATGCTGGGAGGGACCAGCACAGGAACTTGTCACAGTGAGGTGACCCGTTATGGCGGAACTGCCGGAGTCCGTGTCGATCCGTGAGGTCGGGCCGCGCGACGGGCTGCAGAACGAGGAGCCGATCCCGACCGACGCCAAGGTGCGGCTGCTGGACGCGCTCTCCGGCACCGGCGTCAAGCGGATCGAGGCGGTCTCGTTCGTGCACCCGAAGGCGATTCCGCAGATGGCCGACGCCGACGAGGTGTGGCGGCAGGCCACCAGGAACCCGGAGGTGCGCTACTCCGCCCTGGTGCCGAACACCCGTGGCGCCCAGCGTGCCCTCGCCGCCGGCTTCACCGAGATCGAGGTGGTGGTCTCGGCCAGCGACACGCACAACCGGCGCAACGTCAACCGGTCGACCGAGGAATCGCTGGACGACATCGCCGAGCTGATCGACCTGCTGCACGGCGCCGGCGCCCGGGCCGAGGTGATCGTGGCGACCAGCTTCGGCTGCCCGTACGAGGGGGACATCGACCCGCAGCGGGTGGCCGGCATCGTCGACCGGGTGGTCCGCGACGGCGCGGACCGGGTGGCGTTCGGCGACACCACCGGGATGGCGACCCCGCGCCGGGTCCGCGACCTGGTGACCGCGGTACGCGACCGCAACGCGCACATCCCGGTGCTGCTGCACTTCCACAACACCCGGGGAACCGCGCTGGCCAACCTGCTGACCGCGCTGGAACTGGGGATCACCGAGTTCGACGCCAGCGTCGGCGGCCTCGGCGGCTGCCCGTACGCGCCCGGGGCCAGCGGCAACCTGGCCACCGAGGAGGCGGTGCACATGCTGCACGACATGGGCATCGACACCGGCATCGACCTGGACGCGCTGATCGAGGCGGCCGAGCTCGCCGAGGAGTTGCTCGGCAAGCGGCTCCCGTCCGGGGTGCTCCGCGCCGGCCCCCGCACCCGCCTCACCCCAATGCCCGCCTGACCCGTGGCGGTCGCCTGATCCACCCCTCCCAGACGTCCGTCGGTGGAACGTCATGGGTGTCTCCCGCGCCCGGACGGTCCCATGGTGTTCCACCCGACGGCACGTGCCCCCGTTCGGCGTGCCGACGCCGCCCGGGGCTTCGGTCGCCGCCGGCCGGTGGGTCGCCGGAGGGGTCGCGGATGCGCTAGCCTAACGATCGTTCAGGTCGGTCGGCGGTGCGCGAGGCGCGGCCGGCCCAGGTGGCGAGGGAGTCGGCGTGACGCTCGACGGTGAGGCACTGGAGCAGCTGCGCAAGCGCGCCCGGGCCGCGGTGCGGACAAGTACCACGCGGCGAACGCCGCCAAGGGCAAGCTCTTCGCCCGCGAGCGGGTGGCGCTCCTGGTCGACGAGGGCTCCTTCGTCGAGGACGGCCTCTACGCCAACGCGACGGCCGACGGACTCCCCGCCGACGGCGTGGTCACCGGCACCGCCGCCATCGACGGCCGGCAGGTCTGCCTGATGGCCAACGACTCCACGGTCAAGGCCGGAAGCTGGGGCGCCCGGACCGTAGAGAAGATCATCCGGATCATCGAGCGGGCCTACTCGGCCAGCGTGCCGATGGTCTACCTGGTCGACTCCGCCGGCGCCCGGATCACCGACCAGGTCGACCTCTTTCCCGGCCGACGCGGCGCCGGGAAGATCTTCTGGAACCAGGTGCGCGCCTCCGGCTCGATCCCGCAGGTCTGCGCGCTGTTCGGGCCGAGCGCGGCCGGTGGCGCGTACATCCCGGCCTTCTGCGACGTGGTGGCCATGGTCGACGGCAACGCCAGCATGTATCTCGGCTCCGACCGGATGGTCGAGATGGTCACCGGCGAGAAGACCACCCTGGAAGCGATGGGCGGGGCCAAGGTGCACTGCGCCGAGTCCGGCGTCGGGCACTTCCTCTGCAAGACCGAGGCCGACGCGCTCGACGTGGTGAAGCGCTACCTGTCCTACCTGCCGGCGAACTGGACCCAGCCGCCGCCCGCCGCCGAGGCCGTCGCCGCGCCGGAGAACGCCGACCTGGCCGCGCTGGTGCCGGCCAGCGAGCGGCAGGCCTTCGACATGCGCCGGTACGTCAAGGGCCTGATCGACGACGGCTCGTTCTTCGAGATCCAGGCGCTCTGGGCCAAGGAGCTGACCATCGGCTTCGGCCGACTGAACGGCGAGGTCGTCGGCGTGGTCGGCAACAACTCGATGTTCAAGGGCGGGGTGCTCTTCGTCGACTCGGCCGACAAGGCGACCCGGTTCGTGCAGCTCTGCGACGCGTTCAACGTGCCGCTGCTCTTCCTCTCCGACGTGCCCGGGTTCATGGTCGGCAGCGCGGTGGAGAAGCAGGGCATCATCCGGCACGGCGCCAAGATGATCACCGCGATCTCCGAGGCGACCGTACCCAAGATCTGCGTGGTGGTCCGCAAGGCGTACGGCGCCGGCCTCTACGCGATGGCCGGCCCCGGCTTCGAGCCGGACGCCACCATCGCGCTGCCCACCGCGAAGATCGCGGTGATGGGCGCCGAGGCGGCGGTCAACGCGGTCTACGCCAACAAGATCGCCGCGATCGCCGACCCGGACGAGCGGGCCGCGTTCGTGGCGGCCAGGCGCGAGGAGTACGAGCGGGACATCGACATCGTCCGCCTCGCCAGCGAGCTGGTGGTCGACACGATCGTCGAGCCGCACGAGCTGCGGGCGGAGCTGGTCCGCCGGTTCACCGCCGCGCGCGGCAAGGAACGGCACTTCTCCCGGCGCCGGCACGGCGTCACCCCGGTCTGACCCGTCCCGAGCGACCCGCGCCGGCGTCACGAGCGTCCGGGCGGAGGCCATCCGTACAGGAGGAACCCATGGACTTCCGGCTCAGCTCAGAACAAGAGGCGCTGCGGGAAAGCGTGCGGGACTTCGCGCGCGAGGTGGTCGCGCCGGTCATCGCCGACCACTACGAGACGCACACCTTCCCGTACGAGGTGATCCGGCAGATGGGCAAGATGGGCCTGTTCGGCCTGCCGTTCGCCGAGGAGCACGGTGGCATGGGCGGCGACTACTTCGCACTCTGCCTGGCCCTGGAGGAGCTGGCCCGGGTCGACTCCAGCGTGGCGATCACGCTGGAGGCGGCGGTCTCGCTCGGCGCCATGCCGATCTACCGGTTCGGCACCGACGAGCAGAAGGCGCGGTGGCTGCCGAAGCTGCTCAGTGGCGAGGCGCTGGCCGGCTTCGGGCTGACCGAGCCGGGCTTCGGCTCGGACGCCGGCGGCACCCAGACCCGGGCCGTCCTGGACGAGGCGACGAACGAGTGGGTGATCAACGGCTCGAAGGCGTTCATCACCAACTCGGGCACCGACATCACGACGCTGGTCACCGTCACCGCCGTCACCGGCACGCGTCCGGACGGCGGCAAGGAGCTCTCCACGATCATCGTGCCCTCGGGCACGCCGGGCTTCACCGTCGCGCCCGGCTACTCCAAGGTCGGCTGGAACGCCTCGGACACCCACGAGCTGACCTTCGACGACTGCCGGGTGCCGGCGGCGAACCTGCTCGGCGAGCGCGGCCGAGGCTTCGCCCAGTTCCTGCGCATCCTCGACGAGGGCCGGATCGCCATCGCCGCCCTCGCCGTCGGCCTCGCCCAGGGCTGCGTCGACGAGTCGATCAGGTACGCGAAGGAGCGGCACGCCTTCGGCCAGCCGATCGGCAACTACCAGGCGATCCAGTTCAAGATCGCTGACATGGAGATGAAGGCGCACACAGCCCGGCTGGCCTACTACGACGCGGCCGCCCGGATGCTCGCCGGTGAGCCGTTCAAGCGGCAGGCGGCGATCGCGAAGCTGCACGCCAGCACCGTCGCGGTCGACAACGCCCGCGAGGCCACCCAGATCCACGGCGGCTACGGCTTCATGAACGAGTACCCGGTGGCCCGGTTCTGGCGGGACTCCAAGATCCTGGAGATCGGCGAGGGCACCTCCGAGGTGCAGCGGATGATCATCGCCCGCGACCTCGGGATGTGACGCTGTCAGCGGATCGCCCAGCTCGGCGAGCGCCACCGCCACCCGGCGGCCCTGCTCCACCGCAGCCCGGGCCGGAACGGTCGGCACATCCCGGGGCGGCCGGCCGGAGGACGGGGTCTGCGCGCTTGTCGGTTCCGTATGGCTATCGGGCCTCGAAGGGCAAGTTCTGCCGGTCTTTCTGCCGGTAGCTGATCACCGTTGCGCAGCCGCCTCCGCACCGTCCGCAGCGCGCTCGGTGCTGCCGGCGGTGGCGCCCGGATGGACGGCGTCGCGAAGCCGGCGCAGGCCGTAGAGCAGCGCGTGGAGCGCCGCCGGTTCGAGTTGGCCGGTGAAGCACTCCTCGATGATGCGCAGGTGCCCGGGGAGGGTGGCGTCCAGCCGTTCCAGGCCGGCCGTGGTCACCACGGCGAACGAGCTGCGCCGGTCGGAGGGGCAGGCCCGGCGGCACAGCAGCCCGTCCCGTTCCATCCGGTCGACGACCCTGGTCACCCCGCTGGTGGAGAGCGAGGTCTGCGCCGCGAGGTCGGTCATCCGGAGCTGGTTGCCGGGCGAGCGGGCGAGCCGGGTCAGCACTTCGAACTCGACCGGAGTGAGGTCGTGCTCCTCGAGCTGGGCGGCGAACCGGGCCGACAGCCCGGCGTGCGCCTCGACGAGCAGGCCGACTGCGGTGATCCGGGGGTCGTCGAACACGTTCTGGTCCACCTGGTCATCCTATCAGTACTTGACACATGGAATATTGCTGTGCCTATAGTTGCTGTGTCAGCCGTTGGGCTACTAAACAATCTCCCTGGAGGCAGCACCATGACCAGCAGCATCGATTCGGTTACCCGCGACTGGGACGGCCTCACCATCCCGGCCGCCGGCACCTATCTGCTGGACGCGGCTCACAAGCGGGTCGGGTTCGTCGCCCGGCACATGATGGTGAGCAAGGTCCGCGGCGAGTTCGCCGACGGGACCGCCACGATCACCGTCGCCGAGGACCCGCTGGAGTCCTCCGTCACCGCCACCATCCAGGCCGCCAGCATCACCACCGGTCAGGCCGACCGGGACGGGCACCTGCGCAGCGGCGACTTCCTCGAGGCCGAGGCCTTCCCGACGCTGGAGTACCGCAGCACCGGCGTGAAGTCCCACGACGGCAACGAGTTCGTCCTCTCCGGCGAGCTGACCATCAAGGGCGTCACCCGCCCCGTCGACCTCGAGGTCGAGTTCGAGGGCGTCGGTCGTAGCCCGTACGGCCAGGACATCTTCGGCTTCTCCGCCAGCACCGAGATCGACCGCGAGGACTTCGGCCTCACCTGGAACGTCGCGCTGGAGACCGGCGGCGTCGTGGTGGGCAAGAAGATCAAGATCGAGATCGAGGGCGAGGCCATCCGCCAGGCCTGATCCGTCCACCGCTCCCACCCGGGCCCGCGCCGCACCACGGCGCGGGCCCGCGGTCGTTTCCGGCCCGGCCGCCGGATCCCGGGTGCGAATTGTCACGAATTATTCGGCGGTCCATCCGGTGGTCGGCGGCGCGGACTGGGTAGAGATGCTGGCCAGGAGCGCGTTCGGAGCCGGCCGCGGTCGAATCGGTCGCGGGATCGGGCCGGTTCGCCCTCTGGTCCCCGAGAGGTGAACGCTTCTAACGTTGGATGGTTCACAACGCGCACCTGGGGACGGAAGGTCCCGTTGCGCCTCGCGCCGGGAGGACACATGGGCAGGGACGTCTCGCAGGGCGCCTTCTCCCGAGAGGATCGGGTCCACTACCGGCAGAAGGTCCGGCGATGTCTGGACGTCTTCGCGCTGATGTTGGACGACTTCGGCTTCGACGCCGACCGGCCGACGACCGGGCTGGAGATCGAGCTCAACCTGATGGACTCGGCGGCCGAGCCGGCGATGCGCAACGACCAGATCCTCGCCGACATCGCCGATCCGCTCTTCCAGACCGAGCTGGGCCAGTTCAACCTGGAGCTGAACGCCCTGCCCCGGCTGATCGAGGGTGGCGGCTTCGCCGACTACGAGCAGGACCTGCGCAGCAGCCTCACCCGGGCCGACGAGCGGGCCAACAAGTCCGACGCGAAGATCGTGCTGGTCGGCATCCTGCCGACCCTCACCGAGCGCCATCTGGTGGCTGACAACCTCTCCACCAACGAGCGCTACCGGGTGCTCAACGACCAGATCGTCGGTGCCCGCGGCGAGGACATCGAACTCGACATCCGGGGCGTCGAGCGACTCCAGACGCACACCGACTCCATCGCCCCGGAGGCCGCCTGCACCAGCCTCCAGTTCCACCTCCAGGTCGCCCCGGACAGCTTCGCCGACTACTGGAACGCCTCCCAGGCGATCGCCGGCGTGCAGGTCGCCGTCGGCGCCAATTCGCCCTTCCTCTACGGCCGGCAGCTCTGGGCGGAGACCCGGATCGCCCTCTTCGAGCAGGCCACCGACACCCGGCCGGACGAGCTGAAGGCGCAGGGCGTACGGCCCCGGGTCTGGTTCGGCGAGCGGTGGATCACCTCGATCTTCGACCTGTTCGAGGAGAACGTCCGCTACTTCCCGCCGCTGCTGCCCATCTGCGCGGACGAGGACCCGGTCGAGGTGCTGCACGCCGGCGGGGTGCCCGAGCTGAGCGAGCTGCGGCTGCACAACGGCACCGTCTACCGCTGGAACCGGCCGGTCTACGACATCATGGACGGTCGCCCGCACCTGCGGGTGGAGAACCGGGTGCTGCCGGCCGGGCCGACCGTGGTCGACATGCTGGCCAACGCCGCCTTCTACTTCGGGCTGGCCCGGGGGCTGGCCGAGTCCGACCGGCCGATCTGGAGTCAGCTCACCTTCAGCTCCGCCGAGGAGAACTTCCACGCCGCCGCCCGCCGGGGCATGGACGCCGTGCTGCACTGGCCCCGCCTGGGCGACGTGCCGGTGACCAAGCTGGTCCTGGACGTGCTGCTGCCGAAGGCCGCCAGCGGGCTGGACCGCTTCGGCGTCGCCCCGGCGGAGCGGGACCGCCTGCTCGGCATCATCGAGCAGCGCTGTCGTACCGGCCGCAACGGTGCGGTCTGGCAGACCGAGGCGGTCTGGGCGCCGAGCGGCACCGCGGCGAGCAGCCCGCGCAGCTCCACCGCGGAGGGGCGGGCGCCCGGGTCGTTCGCCATTCCGGCGTGGAGCACGTCGATCAGCTCGGCGGGTACCCCGGGCAGCCCGGGGATCGGCTGGTTGAACATCTCCAGCACGGTGACCAGGCTCGGATTGCGCTCGGACTGCCAGCGCGGCGGACGCCCGTGCATCACCGCGTAGAGGGTCGCGCAGAGCGCGTAGACGTCGACCGCGGGCGACGGCGGGCTGTGGTTGAACATTTCCGGCGGCGCGTACGCCGGGGTGAGCACCTCCAGCGTCACCGAGGAGTCCCGCACCTCGGCCAGCACGGCCAGCCCGAAGTCGGCCAGCACCGCCGAATTGAAGTGCGAGTAGAGGATGTTGGCGGGTTTCACGTCCCGGTGCAGCACCCCGGCGGCGTGCGAGTGGACCAGCGCGTCGGCGATCTTGACCCCGAGGTCGCGGGCTTCGGCCGGCCCCAGCGGCGAGCTCCGCATCCGCTCGGCGTACGACCCGTCGCAGAGCTCCATGATCAGGTAGGGGTGCTGGTCGACGGTCACCCCGACGTCGAAGAGGTCCACCACGTGCGGGTGGGACGACATCCGCCCGGCGGCCCGCGCCTCGCGCAGGAACCGCGCCTGGTCCCGCTCGCTGTCCAGGGTGCGGTTCTCCACCTTGACCGCGACCTCGCGGCCGACCGAGATCTGGGTGGCCCGGTAGACGGTCGCGTAGCCACCCCGGGCGAAGACCTGCAAATCGGTCAGGCCGGGCACGATGGGCAGCGGCAGGGCGCCGGGCGGGGTGGCGGTCACGGTTTCGAAAATACCCAACGGTCCCGGCCGCTCAGTGGACCGCGTCCGCGGCCGGGGCCGAACCGGGCGCGGCGGTCGGGCCGGAGGCGTCCTCCGCGCCCGACTCGCCCGGGCCGTCGACACGGACCGTGACCGGAGCGGCACCGCGCGTGTCCCACCACAGGCCGACCGCGGTCGCGACCGCGCCCGCGCCCTCCCAGGCGGCCACCCCGAAGAACCGGCCCGGGGCGATGTCGGCGAGCACGGCGATGGTGAAGACCGTGAACGTCACCAGCCGGAACGGCACGGTGAAGCGGAAGAACGGGCGCCACTCGGTGGCGGCCGAGAGCAGGTAGTAGACGCCCATGTTGAACGATGCCATCGAGGACGCGGTCAGGAACGTTCCCGTGTAGTCACCGGCGGACCTCCGCTGCGGCGTCTCGAGGCCGAGCAGCCGCAGCAGCGCCTCCGGCCAGAGCAGCCCCACCGCGCCCATCAGCAGCGCCAGGACGCCGAAGACCGCGACCGTCCAGCCGGCGCTGGAGCGCGGCAACTTCATGACGTCCTCCCCACCACCCGGCACGGCCGCCGCCACTGTGGAGCGCCGCATGGATCTGCCAGGCTAACGGCTCCCCTCGATCGGCACATCGGCGGAACCGTCAGTACCCGCCAGCGGGGTCAGGCTTCGAGCGCCAGGCGGGCGCGCAGCGCGTCCGCGCCGGCCCGCTCGCTGCGCTGCTCGGTCGCGTACGCCAGGCGCACCGCCTCGTCGGCGCTGGCCAGCGCCTCGGCCAGCACGCTGGCGGCGATCACCTGGCTGCGGACGTCCTCCGCCGGGGCGGTGACCGCCCGCCGCGC
>JAEVHO010000016.1 GCA_016802835.1 Micromonospora sp. ATA32
ACCGATGGCTCCACGCCTATATCCAGCACCGTCCGCTATGGACGTTATGCCCGTGTCATCCGAAACCGACGACCGAGCCTTGTTGAGATCACCTCACTGACTGCCGTGCGTCACTACATCGAACAGCAGAACCCCCCGGTCTAAGGCACTGCTCAGGCCTTGGCGGCCCTCCCACCGCGGGCCTTCACCCCCGCCCCGAAAGGGCGGAGCACTGGCCCGCATTCCGGTAGCCGGCGGAGCCCGCTGGACGCGTCAGCGCGTCTGCTGGAACCTGGCCGGGCTCCTATCCTGATCGGATGAACCTGGCGTTCAGCGGCGAGATGTGGTTCTGGAAGGGCCCGGCACCGTGGCACTTCATCACCGTTCCGGACGACGAGTGCGGTGAGCTGGCGGCGAGGTCCGCCCTCGTGACCTACGGCTGGGGCATGATCCCGGTCACGGCGCAGATCGAGGGCACCGGGTGGAAGACATCGCTGTTCCCCAAGGATGGGCGGTACATCGTGCCGGTGAAGGCGTGGGTGCGGAAGGCCGAAGGGCTTGAGGTGGGCGACCTGGTGACGGTCCGCCTGACCGTCGACGTCTGACCAGCCGGCGAACCAACGAGTCCCTGTGCGCGGCCGTAACGCGCGGCGCGGTACGGAATCTACTGTTGCGTTCCGAGGGCTGCGGGCGATGCACATACGGGGCGTCCACGCGCCCGGCCCCGGCCGTGAGACAGGAATGAGCGACGCTGTGAAGACCACCGCAAATTGACCTTGAAACGTTGCCATCGACACAGGACGGTGGTTGACTGCTGCACCGTGGCAGAAGGGACGATTAGCGATAGGTCGGGTACTTCGTGAAACACGATGAATCATCACCAATGGGGCCGTCGAGTCGGCGTCGCGCGACATGGCGGCAGCGGGCGGCCCGCTGGCTGGACCCGACGGTGGCGCAATGGGCCGTCGCTCCTCAAGAGACCGCGCCGCCGCCACCACCGCCCGAGGATCGCGCGGACAGCCTGTGGCCGGCCATCTGCGAGCAGTTCGCCCTGCGGATCCTCGCCTCGGCGTACCAGATGGGCAGTCACCTCGAAGCTGTCGAGACCGACGAGCAGGACCCGGAACGGCTGGAACGGCTCTACCGCATCGACCACGCGAACACCCGGATCCGCCGTCACGCGGAGAACCTGCAGGTCCTGCTGGGCCGCCGGGTGGAGGACGCCAACCCGCAGACCGTCACGTTGGTGGACGTGGCCCGGGCCGCGTCCTCGGCCATCGAGTACTACCCCCGGATCCGGGTCGGACACGTCGTGGACCTCGGGGTCGTGGAGTTCGCCGCGGACGACGTCATCCGGGTGCTCACCGAACTGCTGGACAACGCGACCCGCTTCTCACCGCCCTCCTCATCGGTGATCGTCTCCGCGTACGTCACCGAGGACGGCAGCGTGCTGCTCCGGGTCGAGGACGCCGGGGTCGGCGTCAATCCCGACCAGCTGGCGGCGCTCAACGCCATGCTCGCCGGCAACGCGCCGGCACCGGTCGCGGTGGACCCCGCGGCGCACCTCGGCCTCGTCGTCGTCTCGCACCTGGCCCGCGCCAACCACCTGCGGGTGAGCCTCACCAACCGCCCATCGGGCGGCACGACCGCGACCGTGCTCGTCCCCGGATCCCTGTTGTGCGAGGTGGTACCCGGTGCGCAGCGGGGACCCGCCATGACCTTCCCCACCGAGCCGACGGCGCCGGTCAGCAGGCCGCCCACGTGGAACGGGAACCAGCAACGAAGTGCGCAGATGATGGCGTCCCCCGACAACACGAAGTCGCCTACGAGGCACCTCACCGCCCTCAGCGCCCTGCCGACCGACGGCAACCCGGGCGGGCAGGCACGACAGTCCAGCACGGGAGGCCTGCCCCGCCGGGTACGCGAGAGCGTACGACCGGACGCCTCCCCGGCCGGGACGCACCGGCCGCAGCGCCTGGCAGCGGCGCCACAGCACGGGGGCTCGACGGGCGGCGGGTCTTCCCCCGACGCCTGGCCCGACGAGACGGCGGCCTTCGCGGCCGGCGTCAGCGACGCACAGTCAGCACCCCTGAACGAAGGGCACCTTCCATGACCCCGACCCACAACGGCAGCGGTGGCCAGCCGGCAGCCGGCCAGGGCCAGCCGGACTGCGCCTGGCTGATCCGCCAGTTCGCCGACGACGTACCCGGCGTCACCCACGCCCTACTCGTCTCCCTCGACGGTCTTCAGCTCGCCGCCTCCCGGCAGGTTCCCCGCGACCTGGGCGACCAGCTCGCGGCGCTGACCTCGGGGTTGCTCAGCATGGCCGACCGCAGCGCCTCCCTGCTCGACCTCGGCGCCTCGGAGTACCTGACGGTCCGGCTGCCCCGCGGGCACCTGCTCTTCATGCGGGTCGGGGAGTCGGCTGGCCTGGCCGTGGCCGCCGCCGCCGGCTGCGACCTACGGGTCGTCTCCTATCGGATGACGCAGTTCGTCGGTGCCGTCTGGCACGTGCTCACCCCGCAGGTCCGCACCGATCTGCACCGCCTCACCGCCAACCAGCCGGCCCGCTGACGGCCAAGCCAAGGGAGCGTGTCCACCGTGCCCACCCAGTACTGGAAGGTACGGCCCTACGTCCTCACCGGGGGGCGCACCCGCACCAGGCAACACCTGCTGGTGCACACCCTGGTGTCGGTGCCGTACTACGACGCCGTGTTCGCCTCGGGCCTGCTGCCCGAGTCACGGTCGCTCTACGAGCACGCCCGGAAGACCAGGTCGGTGGCCGAACTGTCGGCGGTCTGCGGCATGTCGCTGGGGGTGACCCGAGTGGTCGTCGACGACCTCGCCGCCACCGACCGGCTACAGATCCACCGCGACAACTACGGCTCCGCGTTCGACTACCGCCTTCTGGAGAGACTCCGTGACGGCCTCCGCCAGCTTGCCTGACAGCCCCCTGCTGACCTCGGCGAAGATCGTCATCGCCGGCGGCTTCGGGGTCGGCAAGACGACCTGTGTCCAGTCCATTTCCGAGATCCCCCCGATCAACACCGAGGCGTGGATGACGGCGGCGAGCGAGACGGTGGACCGGCTCGACCCCGGAATCGACAAGACGACCACGACCGTGGCGATGGACTTCGGCCGGCTGACTATCGGTGGAGACCTGGTGCTGTACCTGTTCGGCACGCCCGGTCAGCCCCGGTTCTGGCCGATGTGGGACGACCTGTGCCGAGGGGCGGTCGGGGCGCTGGTCCTGGCCGACACCCGCCGCCTGGCCGCGTCGTTCGCTGCGGTCAACTACTTCGAGCAGGACACCGACCTACCGTTCGTGGTCTGCGTGAACCTCTTCGACGGTGTCCTGACCCACCACCTGGACGACGTCCGCGAGGCCCTCGAACTGTCCCCCGCGGTTCCCCTGCTCGCCTGCGACGTCCGCGACCCGTCGTCGGTCGCCCGGGCCCTGCTGGCGGTCGTCGAGCACACGATGACCCGCACCGCCGGCTCGTCCCCGCGCGTCCTCACCGCCCGATAGCCCACCGACCTGGAGGTATCAATGCGCAAAATTCTGATCGTCGGGGCCGGCCAGTCCGGGCTGCAGCTCGGGCTGAGCCTGCAGGCCGAGGGTTACGACGTGACCATCATGTCGGCCCGGACGCCCGACGAGATCCGTCGTGGCTGGGTGATGAGCACCCAGGCCATGTTCGGCGCCGCCCTGGACACCGAGCGGCGGTACGGGCTGAACCTCTGGCAGGACCAGGCGCCAGTCATCGAGGGGCTGCACGTGTCGTTGTCGGCGCCACCCGGCGAGCGGGCGCTGCGCATCCCCTGTCCCCTCGACGACCCCGCGCAGAGCACCGACCAGCGCCTGAAGATGGCCGCCTGGCTGGAGCTGTTCGAGCAGCGTGGCGGCACGGTGCACTACCAGGGCGTGACCACCGCCGACCTGGACGGGCTGACCCGGCTCGGACGCTACGACCTGACCATCGTGGCCGCCGGCAAGGGCGACCTGGTCGGCGTCTTCGACCGGGACCCGCAACGGTCGGTGTACGCCGCGCCCCAGCGGGGACTGGCCGTCGCGTACGTGCACGGCATGACGCCGGACCCGCTGTGGCCGGTGCCGCACGTCAGCTTCAACGCGGTGCCCGGGCTCGGCGAGCTGTTCGTCATTCCCGCGCTGACCCTGTCCGGGCCGTGCGAGATCCTGTTCTGGGAAGCGGTGCCCGACGGGCCGCTCGACCTGTGGAAGGATCGGCGCGATCCGGCCGAGCACCTCAAGCTGACCCTGGACCTGGTACGGCAGTACACGCCGTGGATCTACGAGCGGTGCGCCGACGTGGAGCTGACGGACGGCCGGGCCACCCTGTCCGGCCGGTACACCCCGACGGTACGGCGGCCGGTGGCGGAGCTTCCCTCCGGCGGCGCCATCCTGGGCATGGCCGACGTGGTGGTTTCCAACGACCCCATCACCGGTCAGGGCAGCAACACCGCAGCGAAGTGCGCGTACTCGTATCTCGGCTCCATCCTGGAGCGGGGCGACCAGCCCTTCGACCGGGAGTGGATGGGACGGACGTTCGAGAGGTTCTGGGCGGACGCCGGGCATGGGGTCACCCAGTGGACCAACGCCATGCTCCAGCCGCTGCCCCCGCACGTGCAGCAGCTTCTCGGCGCCGCTTCGGCCAACCCGACGATCGCCCGCCGGTTCGCCAACGGCTTCTGCGACCCGAACGACTTCCAGCACTGGTTCATGTCGCCGGACCGCGCGGAGCAGTACCTGGCCTCCGTCGCCGCCGGCTGACCCGACCGGCTCGGCGGACGAGCCGAGGGCCCTGGGGCGGCGGGCCGTCCACCCGCCGCTCCGGTGTGCGCCACTGCCCCGGCCGGGCAGTGGCGTCCCGGCCGATGCTGTGGTGGAACACGACGCCGGGTATGGTCGGTAGGTCGGTGTCGCCGGGCGGTTGCCCGTGATCGAGACACCGCCATCGGGCGCCAGCGCGAGCGCTGGCTTGCAACGACATCGCGCGGCAGGAACCGCCCGTGGCCCAAGGTGCCCCCTCTGTTGGAATGGGACTGCTGCATGACATCGAACGACGATGCTCGACCGACCTTGTTTCTCGCCACGGCGAGCGCTGACGGAGTCGACGGCCCGGACATGGCCTTCGACGGCAGCGAGGAAGCGATGCGGCGGCTACGCCATCCGTTCGCGGTGAACCCGAACCGTCCGGCAGAGCGGCCAGCGGTCGCCAACACTGCTTCCGCGGCGCCTGCGAGTCGCGATCATGGCGCAGGTCATGCGGAGCATGACGCCTGAGCCGGTAGTGCGGCTGGTCATCAATCTCAACTGGCGCAACTGACGCAGGTGCGCGCGGACGGCCGTACCGCAAGCCGTTCCGGCGGGATCGGTAAGCCGCATCGCTCACATCTTCCGTACGTGCCCGCGTCCAGTCGTTCCAGTGCGGCATCCAGGTCCGCGAGGCGGCGCCGCGCGCCGGCCAGCAGCGCGGCGACCTGCGCCCGCTCGTACGCGATGGTCGCGCCTTCTGGATCGTGTTCGTCATCGGCGTTGGAGGAGAGGGAAGCGTCGATGACCCCGTTCAGATCGCCGGTCAACGATGCAATCTGCAGCTCGGCCTCGTCCCGGACGCGTCGCAGAACCTCACGAGACGATTCCGCATTCATACCGACCTCCGCCGTTCATGATACTGCTGTCGCTCGCATCGGTCCCGGACCGGCGACAATGCGTCAATCATGGGCGATTGAGAATCCGCGGCCGATTGTCCGGCACTCAAACGGAACAGCTGACATGACGGCACCGCCATCGGCGGAGGCGATGCGCCCATGGGCTACGAACGCGGGCTGTCGTGGCTGGAGACGGTCGGCCTGGACGCGGTCCGGTGCCGGGTCGAGTGCCTGACCGGATGGCTGCTCGACCGGCTCCGGTCGCTGCGGCACAGCAGCGGCGCGCCGATGGTGCGGCTCTACGGTCCGGCCGACACCCGGGACCGCGGTGGCACGGTCGCCTTCAATTTCCTCGACCCGGCCGGCGAGGTGGTCGACGAATGGCTGGTGGCCCGGGAGTTCGCCGACCGGGGCGTCTCACTACGCACCGGCTGCTTCTGCAACCCTGGCGCGGGCGAGGGCGCCTTCGCCGTCGCCACCGGGTCGGCACGCCGCTCGATGCGCCGGGCCCGCACCGTCGACGACTACCTGACTCTGATCGGGGTGCCGAGCGGCGGCGCGGTCCGGGTGTCGCTGGGGCTGGCGTCCACCGTCGCCGACGTGGAACGGTTCCTCGCCATCGCCGAGTCGACCTACCGGGACCGCCCCGCCCCGACCACCGCGCTGGCTCCGCGTACCCGCTGCTGACCAGGGGCAGTCACCGTCGGTGACCCACATGCCCGCTGACACGACGATGCGCCCGTCCGAACCGGACGGGCGCATCAGGCTACGGAGGTCGATAGCCCTCGCGGGCACGTTGCAGGTGGTAGTCGACGCGTCTCCCCACCGACCTGCGTTAAGTGAGCCGATCCGGGCGGTGCCGTAGTCCGGATCAGAAGCCGGGGAACACCCGGCGCAGGTCGTCGAGGTCGACCGGTCCGGTGACCGTGACGGTGTCGGGCGTCTGCGCGGCTGCGAGCCGGCCGGTGGCGAGGCGCAGCCACGCCTCCGCGGGCGCCCGCAGTGTGCCGTCGGGCTGCTCCGGGGTCTCGGTGAGGGCGATCCTCTCGCCCAGCTCAAGCCCGAACGAGCGGTCCGGGTTGCGCAGGTCGACCGCGAGGGTGGCGGGTCGCCGCCGAGGGCGTCCGGGCGGCCGATGAAGCCGAGCAGGAACGGAAGGCGGTCGAGCAGTACCGGTACGGCTTCCGGGGCGAGCGCGGCGTACTGGTTGAAGCCGACCTCGACATCCCACTGGTGATAGGCGAACTCGCTGAGCCGGAAGGCGGCGGCGGTGGCGACATCAACCGGCTCGGGCAGGAATCCCAGGTTGACGCGGAGGCTCTCCCGGGTCGGCGCGTCCAGGGACTCGTACCGCTGGACGAGCTGTTCGTTCGCGTACCGGAAACCGTCGGCCTGTTCGGCGGGCGTCATCGCGTCCCACCGGGCCCATACCTTCTGGTTGAACTCTCCGTCGGGTGCGGCGCTGCCGGTCAGCGCGGCCTCCAGGACGGCGAGCCCGATCTCGGCCCCGCTGCCGAGGTGGCTGAGCACCTGGCCGATGTTCCATTCGCTGGCGCCTGATCCGCGCGTCAGGTCGGCGGGGGCCAGGCCGCGCACGAGCGCGGCGAGTTCCTCGTGGCCCGAGCGCAGGGCGGCGATGGTCTGGTCTGCGAGGCTGGTCATGATTCTCCTGGGAGCTGAGGTGTGGACGCGGATCGGGCCGGTTGGTGGCGGCCTCAGGCCACCTGGAAGGACCGCTTCGACAGGCCCATCATGTAGCCGTCGATGGTGGTCCGCACGGGCTGGTCGGCCCGCGCGGCGGCGCCGAGGGTGACGAACAGCGGGGTGTAGTGCTCGACGGTGGGGTGGGCGTAGGGCATCCCGGGCGCCTTGAACCGGTAGGCGGCGAGCGTGTCGACGTCGCCGCGGGCAAGGGCGTCCGCGACCCAGCCGTCGAAGTCCGCGGACCAGGCCGGCGGCCTGTTGTCGGTGAGCATCTGCCGGGTGATGAACGGCAGGCCGTGGGTCATGAAGCCGGAGCCGACGACCAGGACGCCCTCGTCGCGGAGCGAGCGCAGCCGCCGGCCCAGGTCGAGGAGCCGGTCCGGGTCGTGGGTGGGCATGCTCAGTTGCAGGACGGGTACGTCGCCGAGTGGGTACATGACCTTCAGCGGCACCCACGCGCCGTGGTCGAGCCCGCGGCTCGGGTGCTCGTGCACCGGCTCGCTGTCCGGCATCGCGGCCGCCACCCGGCGGGCCAGGGCGCTCGCGTCCGGCGTGGCGTACGTCATCTCGTAGTAGCGGCGGTGGAAGCCGCCGAAGTCGTACACGAGCGGGGTGTTCGCCGCGGAGGCCGAGAGGCTCAGCGGCGCGGACTCCCAGTGCGCGCTGACGATCAGGATGCTGCTGGGTTTTGGCAGCTCCTGCGCCCAGCCGGAGAGTTGACGCATCCACCGCGCGTCGTCGAAGAGCGGCGGCGCGCCGTGGCTCAGGTACAGCGCGGGCATCGGCCCGTCGTCCGGGGTCCAGGCCCGCTGGGTACGGCTCCTGGCGGCGGCATCGACGACGAACTCGTCGAAGGCTCCGGCGGGGACCGCGGGATCGAGCAGATTGGGCATGTCGAGTCCTTCGGGACGGGCCCGGAGTCTGGCCCGGTCGCGCCGGGTGGCCGGTCGGGCGGATTGGTGGATCAGGAGGTGAAGGAATGCGGCCCGAACCGGCCCCAGACCACGACGGCGGCCAGGACGAGCAGCACGATGTTGGTGAGGATCATCTGCTTCTCACCGCGGCGCAGGTGCACGATCGCGGCGCCGATCATCACGAGGACCAGGCCGAGGGCGGCCAGCGGTACGAGCACCGGGGCGATGTCGAGCAGGGCGGGCAGGATGAGCCCGATCCCGGCGAGGACTTCGAGCGCGCCGATCGCCTTGATCGCGCCCGGCGAGAAGGACTCGGTCCAGTCCATCCCCTTCGTGACCAGTTGTTCCTTCGACTGGGTGAGCTTCATGGCGCCGGCAGCGGCGAAGGCGACGGCGAGCAGGGCGGCGATGGTCCACAGGACGACGTTCACGGGGGTCTCCCTCAGGAGGGGTTGGGGGGTCATCGATTACTTGAAGTGTCAAGTAAGACGGTAACGGCCGTTACTTGAAGCGTCAAGTAACGGGGGTATCATGGGCGTCATGAGCGAGATCGACGCCCCAGGCCCGACAACCGCCGGTGCTGAGCAGCCGCGCTGGTTGAGCGAGACCGAGCGGGACGCGTGGATGCCGCTCGCCGGGCTCATGATCAAGCTGCCGGCCGCACTGGACGCCCAGATGCAGCGCGATGCCGGGATCAGCCACTTCGAATACATGGTGCTGGCCGGTCTCTCCGAAGCCCCCGGGCGGACCCTGCGGATGAGCGACCTGGCCTTCCTGGCAAACGGCTCCCTCTCCCGGCTGTCGCACGTGGTCAAACGGCTCGAACAGCGCGGCTGGGTCCGCCGCGATCCCTGCCCGGAGGACGGCCGGTTCACCAACGCCGTGCTGACCGACGAGGGCTACCGCAAGGTGGTCGCGAGCGCGCCCGGGCACGTCGAGACCGTACGCGCGCTCGTCGTCGACGCGCTCACCGCCACTCAGCTGCGGCAACTGCGCGATATCGGCACCCGCATCCTGGTCAACGTCGATCCCAGCGGCGGCTGCGGCGCGGCGAGATAGCGACCGCGCGACAGCTCGAGGACGTCACCATGCGCTTGGGTTGAGCGCGCCTGACGGGCCGCGCCCTGCCGGCAGGATCGGCATCGGCCGGGGACGGCGGCAGGCATGGGCCGCCTAATCCTTGAGCTCGGTGCGCGGGAGCATCGCCGGCGACCAGGTGACCTGGTAGCGGGGGGCGGCGACCCCCTTCGCGAAGGCCTTTGCCACGGCCGGTGAGCTCGCGATGCGCCAGTCCAGCTCCTTGTCCACCTCGAACCAGATGAGTCCGATGATGTCCTTGTGTCTGGACAGCAGCTGGAACGTCTGCTTGATCCATTCGGCCTTGCGCCCGTTGCCGTCGGAGGCGCCGGTCTCGGTGATGACCATCGGTTTCCCGGTGAAGGTGCGGATTTCGGTGATGGTGGGCTTGAAGATCTCGTCGAAGGACCGGTAGTTCGAAAAGACCCCCGTGCCGTAGTAGCCCGAGGCGCCCACCCAGTCGACGTAGTCGTCGCCGGGGTAGAGCTCGGCGAGGTTCGCGGTCGTCGTGCTCCATCTGGCATTCGGGCTCCACACCCAGATCACGTTGGTGACCCCGGCGGCCCGGAACAGGTCGTGCACATGGCGCCACGCCTTGACGTACTCGCCCGGCCGGTTGGCGTTGGTCGCCTCGGACCATGGATACCAGTCACCGTTCATCTCGTGCCCGAACCGGATGGCCACCGAATAGCCGAGCGACTTGATCCCCTCCGCCCAGGAGCGCAGGTAGGTGTCGAAGTCCCCGCGTGCGATGCGGGACAACCGGTAGGCAGGCTGATTTGATCGGACCTTGTCGATCTCGCGGGCGGGCAGCCCCTCCTTGCGGGCCGCCTGGTCCACCTTGTAGTCCCATGGTTCCCAGCCCAGCATCGGGAGCATGTCCCGGTCACGGATCCGGTCGAAGAGCGTCCGGTCGAAGGTGCCGGACGCCCACCCCGAGCTGAAGAGCATCACCTGCGGCTGGCGCTTCGCGGCCGCCGTGAACATGTTCGTCGCGGTGAAGTCGTGCGGGCCCTTCTCGGTCATGACACCGATGAACGTCTTTCCCGCCGGCGGGAAGAGTTCCGCACCCGGTCGTGGCGGCGCGCTCGGTGCAGCCGTTGCCACCGCCTTCGCGTCGGCCGCCACCGCCGCGCCCGGCTCGGCCTTCGCAAGCCGGTCGGACGGCGCGTCCTCCCGGCCCCCGGACGTGGTGATCGGTGCGATGACGAACGCGTAGGTCAGCAGCAGCGCGCCGATCAGCACCATCAGGAGCCGCGGAACGGTCAACTTCATCATTGCAGAACCCCCTCAGCCGCCACCCGTGACTTCGGCGGGTGGCGTTCCTCGTTTCCGGCGCGAGCGGACAGCCCCGGCTCGAGGTGGCCCGGTCGCGGTCGTCGACATCGGCCGAGGACGAGGCAGGACACGGGACGTTCAATCCTGCAGTTTCGTACGCAGGAGCATGTCCGGCGACCAGGAGAACTGGTAGCGAGGATCGGCGACCGCCGTGGCGAAGGCCTTCGCCACGACCGGTGAGCTGACGATACGCCAGTCCAGCTCTTTGTCCACCTCAAACCAGATAACGCCGATGATGTCCTTGTGTTGGGGCAGCAGTCGGAATGTCTCCGTGATCCACTCGGCCTTGCGCCCCTTGGCGTCGGAGGCACCGGTCTCGGTGATGACCAGCGGTTTGCTGCTGAAGGCGCGGATCTCCTTGATGGTTTCGTTGAAGATCCCGTCGAAGGACGCGTAGTCCGAGGTGAACCGCGTGCTGTAGTAGCCCGAGAGGCCCACCCAGTCGACGTAGTCATCGCCTGGGTAGAACGTGGAGAGTTTCGGGGTCGAATCGTCCCATCTGACGTTCGGGCTCCATACCCAGATCACGTTGGTGACCCCGGCGGCCCGGAACAGATCATGTACGTGCCGCCACGCCCGGACGTAATCGCCCGGTCGGTTACCGTTGACCGACTCGCACCACGGGTACCAGAAGCCGTTCATCTCGTGCGCGAACCGGATGGCCACCGGATAGCCGAGTGACTTGACCCCTTCGGCCCAGGGCCGCAGGTAGCTGTCGAAGTCCCCGCGCGCTATTTGGGACAACCGGTACCGGGGTTGCTCGCCGACCTCCCGGGCCGGGAGCCCCTTCTTGAGGGCCGCTTCGCCCAATCGGTAGTCCCACGGTTCCCACGCCAGCATCGGCAGCATGCCGCGGCTGCTGATCCGGTCGAAGAGCGTCCGGTCGAACCTGTCGGTCGCCCATCCCGAGCTGAAGAGCATGGCCTGCGGCTGACGCTTCGCGGCCGCGATGAACATGTCCGTCGCAGTGAAGTCGTGCGGGCCCGCATGGGTCATGACACCGATGAACGTCTTTCCAGCCGGCGGGAACAGCTTCCGCTCCGGTCGGGGCGAGGGGGATGGTGCGGCACCCGCCGAAGCGTCCGGCTCGGCCGCCGAGACCCGGTCGGAAGCGACACCTTCCCGCGCCCGGACCCGCTTGCCGGCGCAATGGCGAAGGCGTAGGTCAGCAGCATTGCGGCGATCAACGCCATCATGACCCGCGGGACGGTCAATCTTGCCATGGCACACCCCCATCAGCCGCCACCCGTGGCTTCGGTGGCTGGCGCTTTTCACTCCCGGCGCGACCGGCGAGCGCCGCCGTGTCGTCGTGCTCCTTGCCGCTCGCGGTGATGCTCGATAGAAGTGCGATCAGCGGCGGACCAAGACCTGTCTGGAGGGTCAGGACCGGCCACGCCCCTACGCGGCCCGCGGACCCCGCCCTGTCCACAGGCGGTCGTGCTCCGAGTGCCAGGCGCGCTCGGACCACGACCACGTCAGGCACCAGATTCACTCTGCACTGCCGAAAAGTGCTCTCAGGCTGGTGGTGCAGATCCTCCCCGGTGCGCACGACTCCCGGGGTCGCGGGGCACCTAGGCATCGTCGGTTGCCCCCCGGACCAGCAGCATCACCGAGACCCCGTGGAGCTGGTCCGTGCTGGCGACGGTGAACTCCCGGCGGAGCAGGTCGGCCCGCGCGGACGAAAGTCCCTGGTACGGGTCCCATGGCGCGCTGGCAACCAGCCAGATCCTTCGGGTGTCGCCGACACAGGGAGCCGGGTCCCAACATTCGATCGCCCAGTACCCCCCGGACCTGACGGGGGGCACAGCGACGAACACGTCACGCGGCTTCGCGCGCAACTGGTACGCCATCGGCAGTCGGAGGCAACAGCTGCCGCGCCAACCCGAGTAGGCGATGCCGTCACCGGGCTGGTACCGCTGGTCGATCAGGCCGGCTGCGGCGCGGAAATCCGCCTCGCTGCGCCGGGCTTCTACCTGGCCGGGCACACCTGCGGCGGCGAACGCCAGCAACGCGGGGGCCAGCGCGGCGACGGCCCTGACGGGAGAGATCGTCCGCCGCAGACCGGACACGGGCCCGGCGATCGCGACGGCAGCCAGCAGCGACCAGGCAGGGAGAGTGAACAGCACGAACCTGCCGTGGAAGAGGTGCACCAACGGGTAGCTCAGGTAGCAGAAGACCGGAGGCAGCACGGCCCAGACGAGCAGCGGAAGGATCAGGGCACGCCGGGAGTACCAGAGAACGACGGTGCCGAGCAGGGCGGTCGAGACGAGCGCCCAGCCGATCGCGGCGGAGCCGAACAGGTCCTTCGGGAAGGCGACAACAGCCTGCCCGTCGCGGCTGATCCAGGAAACCTGAGCGGATTGGGTGGACGCTTCGTACAAGAACGGCGCTGCGGCCAGGGCCAGGAGCAGCACCGTGACCGACCACATCCCGAGGGTCCGCAGCCCACCGCCCTGCCGGACCGCCCGCCAGACCATCAGCACGTGGGCCGCCAGCACCATCGCGGCGACGAAGTGCAGGTAGGTCAGCACCAGCAGACAGCCTCCGTACAGCAGGAAACGACGCCACGACGGCCGGTCCAGCGCCCAGGTCAGCGCGAGCGTGGCCAGCACGGCAAGGGCGACCATCCAGGCGTACGAGCGTGCCTCCTGCCCGTACCGCGAGACGGACGGGATCGCCACGAACAGCAACCCGGCGGCGACCCCGACGTTCGTGCCATACAGCTTCCGGCCCAGCACGGTGAGCGCGCCGGCCGCCACCGCCATGCCGATCATCGACGGGAGTCGCAGCGTGAGCGGGGAGTCACCCACGGCCGCGGTCCACAACCGCATCGCCACGTAGTAGAGGGCGTGGACGAGGTCCACGTCGTCCAGCATGCGCCAGAAATCCCGCCACGAGATGCCGGCGACCAGCCGGGTGACGGTCTCGTCGAACCACATCTGGCGTCGGGTGGCGCCAATGGCCATGACCGTGAACGCGACGAGAGCGACCGGCAGCGCGATGCGGGCCGCTGACGCTGGCGCAGCCGGTGCGGTCGCCGGACGCTCGCCCGGCGCCGATGTCGGGGGCACGCTCGCGCCCGGGCGTTCAGCTGAGCTGACGGATCGAGGCAACATGCCTACTCCTCGATCTCGGTGCGCGGGAACATGGACGGCGACCAGCTGAAGTCGTAGCGAGGGGCGGCGACCTCCCGGGCGAAGGCGTTCGCCACGGCGGGCGAGCTCGCGATGCGCCAGTCCCGCTCCTTGTTCACCTCGAACCAGATGAGACCGATGATGTTCTTGTAGCGCGGGAGTACCTGGAACGCCTCTCTGATCCATTCGGCCTTGCGCCCCGCCTCGTCGGAGGCAGCGGTCTCGGTGATGACCAGCGGCTTGCCGCTGAAGGCGCGGATCTCCTCGACGGTGGTCTTGAAGATCGCGTCGAAGGACCGGTATCCCGAGAAGGCCCCGGTGCCGTAGTAGCCCGAGAGGCCCACCCAGTCGACGTAGTCATCGCCGGGGTAGTGCGCGGAAATTTTCGGCGTCGAGTCGTCCCATCTGACATTCGGGCTCCATACCCACGTGACGTTGGCGACCCCGGCCGCCTTGAACAGATCATGCACATGGCGCCAGGCCTTGATGTAGTCGCCCGGTCGATTGCCGTTGACCATTTCCGACCACGGGTACCACCAGCCGTTCATCTCGTGGGCGAACCGGATGGCCACCGGATAGCCGAGTGACTTGATTCCCTTGGCCCAGGACAGCAGGTAGCTGTCGAAGTCCCCGGCCGAAATGCGAGACAGCCGGTAGGCGGGCTGGTTTGATCGGATCTCGTCGATCTCGTATTGGCTTTTGCCCTGCTTGCGGGCTGCTTCGTCCAGTCGGTAGTCCCATGGCTCCCACGCCAGCATCGGCAGCATGCCGCGGGCGCTGATCCGGTCGAACGCCGCCCGGTCGAACAGGTTGTTCGCCCATCCCGCGGTGAAGAGCATCACCTGCGGCTGATGCTTCGCGGCCGCCGTGAACATGTTCACCGCCGTGAAGTCGTACGGACCTTCGTGGGTTGCGACACCGACGAACACCTTCCCGGCCGGCGGGAAGAGTTCCCGGTCCGGGGCGGCGGACACGCTCGGGGCGGGCGTCACGGCCCTGCCGGCGGTGGCGTTCCTCCCCCGCCCCTCCGACATGGTCCCCGCCGACATCACGAAGGCGTACGTCAGCAGCAGCGCGCCGATCAGCACCATCAGGGCCCGCGGAACGGTCAACCTCATCGTTGCAGAGCCCCCTCAGCCGCCACCCGCGACCTCGGCGGGTGGCGTTCCTCGCTGTTGGCGCGAGCGGCGGGCTCGACCGTGTCGTCGTGCTGCTCACGGTTGGCCCGAATGTTCGAGACGAGCGCGATCAGTGGCGGACCGAGACCCGTCACGAGGGTCAGGACCGGCCACACCCGGAGCAGGGTGAAGTCGTTGTCCAGCAGGAAACTCGCGCCGAGCAGCCCGGCGGCGAAGGCCGCCCAGCAGAAGTGCAGACGGAAGGTGCCGAACGACTCGGTGGTGCGCAGCTTGCCCTTGGCCGTCACCACGAATCCGAGCTTGCGCCGCAGCAGCGCGCCGACACCGGCGGCCACGTAGATCGGACCGGCGAACAGCGCCAGCGCCATGCCGACCACGCCGATCTCCTCCCGCTCGTGCGGGGCGATGTTGAAACGGCGGAGCCAGAGCCACAGCACGAACCAGGTGGCGATGGTCGAGCCCCACAGCACCGACCACACGGTGACGTCGACCTGGGCCGCATTCACCCCGGTGAGCAGCGACATGGCGGTGGCGAAGTTGCCGAGCAGGAGGCTGACCGCCACGCTCGGGTAGTAGAACTGGAGCAGGCGGTACTGCCAGCGGCGTCGGGACGGCAGTTCACGCGGCGCGCGCAGGTCGCGACGGACCAGGATCTCGCAGATGCCGGCGGCCCACCGCTTCTGCTGGTTGAAGTAGTCGGCCCACGACGTCGGGCCTTCCCCGATGGCCACCACGTCCGGGGTGTAGACGCCCTTCCACTGGTTGCCTGTCTCCGGGTTGACGGCGGCGTGGATTCGGATGCTGGTCAGGTGGTCCTCGATGATCGAGTCCTGGTAGCCGCCGATGGTCCGCCACGCGGATGGCCGGTAGAGGTGGCCGGTGCCGGTGAGCAGGGGCGCGTCCAGACCGTTTCCGCCGCGCGCGATGAGGCCGTTGTAGAGGTACTGCTGGACCGAGGCGCCGTGCGCGACCAGGTTCTGGTGCATGTTGCCGTAGACCTGCGGGGTCACCACGAAGGCGACGTCCGGGTCGCGGAAGTAGCCGAGCGTGCGTTCGAGGAAGTTCGGCAGCGGCACGTGGTCCGGGTCGACGTTGGCGATCACGTCGTAGTGGTGCTCGTGTTCGGCCCGCCAGGCGTTGTGATTGCCCGATTTGGTCCGGGCGCGGAACTCACCGTTCGGCTGGTTGTACTCCGGTCGACCCTTGCGGCTGAAGTGCCGCACCCCGAGCCGCGCGGCCATCTCCCGCACCGCCGGGTCGTCGCCCTCGTCGAGGATCCAGACGTCGACCTTGCCGCAGTACACGATCTGCTTCAGCCGCCACAGGGTCCGCTCCACGACGTCGATCGGCTCCTTGCTGGGCACGATCGTGGTGAGCAGGGCCACCCGCAGGCCGACCGGAGGATCGACCGGGACCGGGTCCTTGGCGTTGAAGGCGAACACCCAGACCACCACGTTCTGCGCGAGGCGGATCAGCTCGACGCCGACGACCACACAGAAGCCGAGCCGGGCTGCCGCCGTCTGCCAACCTCCGAGCCCGATCACGCCTGCGCCGGGTACGTGCTGGGGAAGCAGCAGCCACCCGACGAGCAGCAGCCCGGCCGCGCTGTTGACCAGGACGAGCAGCGTCAGGACCAGCCGTGCCGCGGGCGAGACGACGTGGCGGAACTCGACCGCCGCCTGCGAGTGCCGCGGCGCGACCAGGGGTCCGGCGGTGGCGCCACATTTCGCGTACGCGAGACGAGCCCTGATGTTCAGCTGCCGACGATCGGGGCGCTGACCGGACGGCGGCTGGGCCGGGTTGACGGCCGGAGTCCTACCGCCGGACGTACCGTCCTTTGTGGCTGAAGACAGGCGCGTATCGGCAACGACGCCCACAATTGCCCCCCAAGGGTCTGACTCCCTGCTCGCCACGAACTCGACTGTGGCTGAGCCTAAATGTGCAATACGGTCGAAGAGTGCTGGTTGCTCTAATCACCGCAGAAGACCGCGGCCTTCGATCCTGGGAGCGGGCGACCAGTCAGAGATCCGTCCGCTCGTCCACCAGCAGGGCAAGCGTGAGTCCCGTCGGCCGCCAGACCTGCGCCACCTGATACCTCGTGCGCAGCAGCTGCTCCTTCGCGCCACCGATGGCGCGCACCGGGTCCGGCTGCTCACCGAGGCGGACCACCCACAGTCGCCGCGCGCCCCGCAGGCACCTGGCGACATCGGCGCATTCGGGGACCGGGAGTGGACCGTCGACGCGGTGTGGACCGGTGGCGAGCACATCCTTCGGCCGGCGGTCGGCCGGGAGGTAGTGCGCCACCACGTTCCGGCCGACCCATCCACCTCCCGAGTCCGACGAGCTGTAGACGACGCCGTCGCCGGGTTGCAGCCGAAGTTCGATGATCTCCGCGAGCTGACGGGTGGCCTGCTGATGCCCATCAGGTTCCCGCAAGGCAACCTGCACCGGCGCGCCGATCAAGGCGAGCGCCGCCAGCACACCCACGGACCATCGAGCGCGCGCCCTGGCGAGGGCGGCCGCGCCGAGCGTCGCCCACGCCGGAAGCGTGAAGAGCAGGCACTGTGGCAGCCATATCGGCGTCGCCTGCGCGACGAGCAGCAGGACGAGCGGGGGTACCACCGCCCAGGCCGTGTAGATGGCGGCGGAGTGCCGCAGCGGGAGGCTGAACAGCGCCAGCGTGAGCAGCACGGCCCCCAGCGCGGTGACGCCAAACAGTTCCCTGGGGGTCGCGGCCAGCACAGTCAGGCTCGGATTCGAGGCCGGCGCGAGCTGTGCGCCGTGCCGCGTGGTGAACCAGAGCAGCGCGGCCACGGGTAGCGCGCCCACGGACGCGGCGACCAGCCATCGGAGCGCCACCGTGCGCCGGAAGGCGAGCACGGCCCAGCCGTGGCCGACGAGCAGCAGCAGCGCGACGACGTTGCACAGGCCAAGGACCGCGACCGCACCCGTGTAGCCGGCGAAGCGCCAGAACGTCGGCCGGTCGATGGGCGCCACGAGGAGCGACGTGGCGAGCACCGCGGCGAGCAGGGTCAACGCGTACGGCTGGGCCTCCTGCGCGTACCGCGTCGACGTCGGCAGCAGCGCGAAGACCACCCCGGCCAGGACACCGGTGCCCGGCGCGAACAGCCGGGCCGCCAGCGCTCCGACGAGCGCCGCCGCTGCGGTCATGGCCAGGATCGAAGGTACGCGCAGGGCAAGGTCGGAGGTGCCGAAGACCGCTGCCCACGCGCGCATCAGCAGGTGGTACGGCGCGACGGTGACATCACCCCCGCGGAGCATCGACCAGTTGTCCCGCCAGGATGACGCGGTCCTGCCCCAGGTCGCGAGCTCTTCCGTCCGAAGTCCGGGTGCGCCGGCCCGGACAACGCTGAGCGCGCCCATCAGCAGTGCCGGTACCAACCAGGCGGCGACCCGCCACTGCGGGGTGTCGGTCGCCGGACGACCGGGGGCGGCGCCGTGGTCTTCTCCCCAGGGGTCCTCGACACTGACCTCCGCCGGCCCGAGCCGGGGCAGGACCATGGTTTCCGCGTCCTTCATCGTGTCTCACGCATCTCCGTGGGTTCCGGCGGTCGAGGCCCAGAGCGGCCCCGCGGCGACGCCAGGCCGGTGTCCTCGTGGTGGGCGTGCCGAGCAGCACAAACCCGCGCCAGGAGTCCCGGGTCGCGTACTGGATGTCGTCTTGGAGCCTATTGAGCAAAATTCCGCTTAGTGCCGGGATGCCACAAAATGGGCTAAATCGGTGACTCCCGGTGGAAGCGGCGAACGGCCACCCAGACGAGGTGTGGGTGGCCGTTCGGTCCGGCGTCCGAGCACGCCCCGGCCGCCAGCGTCAGTTCAGCTCGCCCGGGGAATGGGAGATCATCGAGGTGTGGACCGGACCCGCCCGGTACGCCCCCTGGGCTCCACCGGGTGGATCAAGCCAGGCGGCGGTAGACCGGAATCTCGTCGATCGGCACCCTCCGATGCACCTCGACCGGGCCGCTGTGCCGCTCGCCGGTGAAAAAGTCCTCCCACTCCCCCGGTGGCAGCCACACCGGCCACGTCGTGACACCGGGTTCGGTGACGGGCGCGACGAGCAGGTCGTCGCCGAGCTGCCACTGCTGCGGCCAGTCCCACACCCGCTTGTCGTCGGGGTGGTCGAAGAAGAGCGGTCGCATCAGGGGCTTGCCGGTCCGCACCGATCGCTCCGCCTGCTCCACCAGGTATGGCACGAGCTCCTCGCGCAGCCGGGTGAAGCGCCGGAAGACCTCCAGCACCCGCCGCTCGCCGGTACGCTCGGCGATGTTCCACGGCGTACGGTCCACCGCCGGGTCGCGATGATGGTTGAACTCCGAGTGGTACTGCATCACCGGGGCGAAACAGGCCGCCGCCGCCGAGCGCAGATAGAGCTCGGCGTCCGGGATCTCGCCGGAGAACCCGGCCAGGTCCCAGCCCCAGAAGAAGATGCCACCGACACCGGCGGTCAGGCCGGCGGTGATCGACGCCCGGTAGGCCTCCCACGTGGAGTCCTCGTCACCCGCCCAGTGCGCCGGGAAGGCGGCGGACCCGGTGAAGCCGGCCCGGCTGAACGTCACGCCGTCGGTCCCCGCAGATCGCATCAGGTCGTGATAGGCGGCCGCGTAGCGCACGGGGAAGAGGTTGTTCCCCTCGTCGCCGCGCGATCCGTCGAAGTAGCGCAGATCGTGGCCCCACGGGTGCTCCCCGCCGTCGGTCTTGAAGCCGTCGACGCCGAGTTCCTCGACCAGGTAGCGGCGCTTCTCCAGCCACCAGCGCCGGGCCTCCGGGTTGGTCCAGTCGGGCAGCAGGGCGCCCGGGAACCACCAGCCGCGGTTGCGGTGCGGTGAACCGTCGGCCTCGCGGACCGCGTAGCCGCGCCCAGCCATCGTCGCCAGGTCGGCGGCGATCTGACCGTCGTCGCCGCGGTCGGTGGGGATCAACGGAATCTGCCACAGCAGCACCTTCACGCCGGCCTCGTGCAGCTCGTCGATCATCGCCTTCGGGTCGGGCCAGGCCCCGTCGGCCGGGAACTCGAAGTCCGCGAGGCGGTGCGGCGCGCCGTCGGGATGCACCTCGTAGCGCGCGTCGCGGAAGGCCACGAAGGTCGCCTCGTCGCTCCATGCCTCGATGACGACCGCCCCGACCGGGATGTCCTCGGCGAGGCTGCGGCGCACCTCGGCCAGCACCCGACCCTGCGTGTTCCACTCGTTCCCGCTCATCCACGGCCGGAACACCCAGGCCGGCGGCACCGGGGGCTGCCCGGTGTCGGCGAGGAACTCCCGTACGACCGCCGCCGGTTCACCGGTGTAGTGCCGCAGTGGCAGCACGGGCTCCGCGGGGTCGATCTCGGCCTCGACGAGGATCCGGTCCGGCCGCGAGGCGCCGACGTCGTACCAGGTCCGCCGGCTGGTCTCCACGTGGAAGCCCCAGCCGGTCCCGTCGCCCACGACCACCGCGAACGGCATCGGCAGATAGCTGCGGTGTCCCTGCCGCTTGTACTGCTCGAACACCGTCGCGTCGAGCACCTGTCCGCGCTGGTCGAGCGCATGGAACCGCTCACCGAAGCCGACCACGTGTTCGCCCTCGGCGAGCCGCAACGCGAAGCGCACCCGCCGGGGTCCGTCGCTGCCGGTCAGCCATTCGACGCTGCTCGGGTCGAGGACGTCGGCGCCGCCGGGGTCGCGCATCTCGAGCCGCCCGCCGTCACGCTGCCAGACCAGCGGCCGTACTCCGAAGCCGGCCGTCCGGACGTCACCGCCCGCCGTGGTCCGGCCGACGATGGCGTACGCGTCATCCCCGCCCGCCGTCGCCCGGGCGATCCACACGGTGCGGCCGCCGGTGTCCGGGGTCGCCGAGGCGGCGGAGGTCAGGTGCCCTGCCGAGCCAGCCGGCGGAGCGGCGGGCGCACCGAAGTCGAGCGTCACCGTGGCCGGGTCGACCCGCTCGGCGGCCACCTGCGTGCCGTCGCCGAACTCCACGCGGACCTCGGTCACCTCCGGCTCGGTGAGCACCCGGATCTCGTATTCCTCGCCCCGCAGCGGATGCACCGGGACGCGCTGATCGACGTCGTACCGATAGGGGTGCCCGGTCCCGGCCGGGCGGTGGCTGATCATCGAGTCACTCACAGTCCGACCTCCAGAGCGAGCGTGACGAACATGGCGTGCGACCACAGCAGGGGCGTGGCGACGGGCCCCCAGCGGTCGGTCCACTCGGCGATGTGTTCGGGGCGCTGGGTGTTGCCGCTGACCTGCTCCGGCAGGTATCCCTCGGGGGTGGCCTGGGCGGCGATCCAGTCCAGCCGGCCCAGCGCCGCCTCGGTCCGCTCGGTGCGCGCCTCGTGCCAGCCCAGCCAGGCGGTGAGGATCAGCCACTCCCCGCCGCCGTAGAAGGTGTCACCGAGGTAGCGGTGGACGCCGCCGCGCAGCAACTGGTCCCGTACCTGTTCGTAGGTGCGTTCGGCGACCGCGCCACGCGCGTCGACCACGTCGAAGGGGGTGAGGCAGGCCAGCAGGCTGCCGTCGACGGCGGTAGCGCCCAGCCACTTCGTGAGGTGTCCGTCCGCGACTCCCTCGGTGGCGACGAGCGCCTCGAGCTCGTCGACCTTCGCCCCGGCGGCGGCACCGCGGGCGGCGTCGAGCAGCGCCTCGCCGTGCTCGTCACGAGCGTGGACGACGGCGCGCAGGCCGGCCAGCACCGCGCCGAGCGTGGCGACGTGCCGGTGCTCGGCGTGCTCTTCCCACCAGTCGTAACAGGGCCGGTCGCCGAACGCGACCAGGTAGTCCACCGTGGATTCGATCGCCGGCCGGTACGCGTCGAGCGCCCGCCCGTGCCGGGCCCTGTGCGCCATGAGCACCCACAGCCAGGTGCCGTACCCGTCGAGCTGAAAGTTCCACCAGGGGTCGTCACCGTCGCCGCCGTCGAGGGTGTACCGGGTCGGCAACATCTCGTCCGCGCCGATCTCCTCACCCCGCCCGGCCCGCGCGACGAGGTCGGCGATCCGCCCGGCGCGGGCGTCGATCACCTCGGCGCACCACCGCAGGAACCGGTCGCGCTGTCCACCCGACCGGCCCGGCTCATCGCGTCGGCGATGAAGGCCCCGTCGCGCAGCCAGCTGTAGCGGTAGACGGGGTAGGAGGGGCTGGCCGGGTAGGCGCCGGACGGATGCTGGTGTGCCTCGATGAGGGTGAGGCTGGACTCGACCAGCGTGCGCAGGTCGGACCGTGCGGCGGTCGGCACGGGGCTCCTCCAGGAGGTGTCGGTGTGGTCGTGCGGCGGGGTGCGGCACACGGCCGCACCCGCTGGGGTCGACTACTTGATGAGGGCGGTGACGGAGGCGGCCGCGGCGTCCAGCGCCTGCTGGGGAGTGGCCTGGCCGGAGGCGGCCTTCTCCAGCGCCTGGGTGACGATGTCCTGCATCTTCGACTGCTGCGCGTCGAGCACCGGCGGGAGCGCGATGTCCGCCAGCGCGTCGAAGACCGCCTTGCGGTTGGCCGGCGGCGTCTTCTTCAGGTAGCTGTCGAACGCGGCCTGGTCGTTGACCGCCGGCAGTTCCCAATTGGAGGCGAGCCGGGTATCCACGGCCTTCTGGGAGGTGCCGAGGAACCGGGCCCACTTCCACGCCGCGGTGGCCTTCTTGGTGTTGGCGGAGACGGCCGTGGCGTTCATGAACACCGCGTTGGCCTTCCGGGTGTTACCGGCCTCGGTGACCATGTCGAAGTCCAACCCGGCGGTGCCCGCGAGCTTGGAGATCTGCCAGATCCCGTTGTGCCACATGGCGAGCTTGCCCGAGGTGAACAGGGCGGTGTCGTAGTCGGCCTTGCCGCCGATCTCGGCAACGGTGGGCTGCACCGTGCCCGGCTTGCCCAGCAGCCACTGCGCCGCCTCGAGGCCCTTGGCGTCGTTGAACGTCGCCTTCTTGCCGTCCTCGGAGAGGAACGAGCCGCCGTTCTGGGCCAGCGCCTTGTAGAACTCGTGGAAGGTGACCGGCTGGTAGTCGCCGTAGATGCCCTTGGCCTTGTCGGTCAGCTTCTCGGCCGCGGCCCGCTCGTCGGCCCAGGTCCAGTCCGCCGTCGGGTGGGCGACACCGGCCGCGTCGAAGAGCTTCTTGTTGTAGAAGAGCACCACGTCGGAGAACGTGGACGGCACCGCGTAGAGCCTGCCCTTGAACTGGAAGGCTTCCCGCGCCTTCGGGTAGAGCCGGTTCGCGTCGTAGTCCTTGTCGGCCTTGGCCCGCTCGTCGAGCGGCAGCAGTGCGCCCGCGCGGGCGTACGTCACGAAGTTCTCGTAGTTGAGCTCGAACGTGTCCGGCGCGGTGCCGCCGGCGATCGACGTCTGCAGCTTCGTGAAGTAGTCGTCGTACGCGGCCGTCTGCACCTGCACGGTGATGCCGGGGTTCTGCTTCTCGAACTCGGCCTTGATCGCGTCGAGTTCCTTGAGGTGGTCCGGGGCAGCCGAGAAGGTGAAGTAGGTGACGGTGCCGGTGGCACCGTCGTCCGTGCCGCCGGTCGCATCCTGCCCGCACGCGGCGAGCAGGCTCACCGCGGCGAGGGCCCCGGCGGCAGCTGCCAGGACTCGTCTTCTTGTGGTCATGGAACTCTCCTTGGGGGTTATGGGGGAACTAGGACTTGATTCCGGTGAAGGTGATGCCGCGCACGACGTAGCGCTGGGCGAAGACGTAGAGCGCGAGGATCGGCAGGACCGACATCGTCGAGCCGGCCATGACCACGTTCCAGGCGGTGCTGTACCGCCCCTGCAGCAGCGACAGGCCGACCGGCAGGGTCATGTGCGCCTCCGTCTGCGCGATGACCAGCGGCCAGAGGAACACGTTCCAGCTGGACATGAAGGCAAAGACGGAGAAGGTGGCCAGTGCCGGGGCCACCAGCGGCAGCAGCACCTGGGCGAAGACCCGCAGGTGCCCGGCCCCGTCGACGTACGCCGCCTCGTCCAGCTCCTTCGGCAGCGCCATGAAGGCCTGTCGCAGCATGAACACGCCGAAGCTGGAGACCATCGTGGGCAGCAGCAACCCGGCGTAGCTGTCCACCAGCCGGAGGTGACGCATCTCGATGAACAGCGGGACGATGATCACCTGCATCGGGATCATCATGGTGGCGAGGTAGAGCACGAACACCGCGCCGCTGCCCCGGAACCGGAGCCGGCTGAACGCGTAGGCGGCGGTCGCGCTGGTCACGAGTTGCAGCAGGGTGGACACGACCGCGACGCCCAGGCTGTTGGCGGCGAAGCGCCAGAACGGGAAGGCCTCGCTGAGCCGCTCGTACGGCTCGAGGGTGGGCGGATCGGGCAGCAGGGGCGCGTCGACCCGGGCGAGCTGCGCGTCGCCCGTGAGCGAGGTGATCAGCATCCACGCGAACGGGCCGAGCATCGCCACGGCGCCGAGCGTGAGCGCGACGTACCGCAGGACCTTCCTACTCATAGTGCACCCATCTGCGCTGCAGTCGGAGCTGGACCAGGGTGACCAGGAGGATCATCGCGAAGAGCACGATGCTCATCGCCGAGGCGTAGCCGACCCGCCCGTACGAGAAGGCGTACTTGACGATCTGCTCGACCACGACGCTGGACGCACCACCAGGCCCGCCCTCGGTCATCACCCATACCTGGTCGAAGACCTGAAAGCCGTTGATCAGGCTGATCACGGTGACGAAGAACAGCGACGGGGAGAGCATCGGCAGGGTGATGCTGCGCAGTTTGCGCCACCAGCCGGCACCGTCGAGGGCGGCGGCCTCCAGCAGGTCGCGCGGGATGGCCTGCAGGCCCGCCAGCAGGATCACCGCGACGAACCCGACGTCCTTCCAGACGGAGGCGAGCACCACCGAGGGCATCGCCCAGTCCGGGTCGGTCCACCATCCGGGTCCCGGCACGCCGAACGCGGCGAGGGTGCGGTTGACCAGCCCGTCGGCCGGGTTGAGCAGCCCTTTCCACAGCAGCGACACGGCAACCCAGCTGCTGATCACCGGCAGGAAGAAGGTGGCCCGGTAGAGGGTCATCGCGGGTAGCTTCGCTTCCAGCAGCAGGGCCACGGCGAGCCCGCAGACCAGCACCAGCGGCAGATAACCGGCCAGGTAGGCCAGGGTGTGGCCGAGCGCGGCGTGGAACTCGGCGTCACCCAGGAGTTCGGTGTAGTTGTCCAGTCCGACGAAGGTCGGCACGCCGATCAGGTTCCAGTCCTGCAGGCTCACCCAGGCGGTGCCGACCATCGGGCCGATCCAGAAGCCCAGCAGCAGGAGCAGGCTGGGGGCGAGGAATCCGGCCGCCGCAAGTGCCGTACGGAGCCGGCGGCGGGTCGCACCAGATCGGCGGAAGCGCGGCGCGTGGCCCTTCGCCCGCTCCGTGGGCCGCGCGGCGGTGGCGGTACGCGGCCCGGTCACTGGGTCACCTCGGCACCGGGAAAGGCCGCCAGCCGCGCCCGTATCGCGTCGGCGTGCGGCTCGGCGTTCATCGTGAACGGCGCCCGGAGCACCAGCGCGGCGGCGCCCAGCGCCCACTTCGTGTCGTCCCACGGGTCCACGTGCACGCTGACTCAATCGGCCATCGGAGGGAACATGCCGGCGCGCAGGGCGGTGAGGAATCCCTCGGCCAGGTGCGTCCAGGCCAGGGTCCCTTCCCCGCTGACCAGCACCGCCTGCGGGTCGAGCACGGCGGCCAGCCCGGCCGCGACGGTGCCGAGGCGTGCTCCGGCGGCACGGTAGACGGCCCGGGCCCCGGCGTGCCCGTTGTCCGCTGCCGCGCGCAGGTCGGCCGGACTCGCGTCCGGACCGACGGCGTCCACCTCGCGCGCCCGATCGAGGAGCGCGGCGTCGCAGACGTACGTCTCCAGGCAGCCGCGCTTGCCGCAGTGGCAGGGCGGGCCGGCGGGATCTACCGGCAGGTGACCCAGCTCGCCCGCCGCGCCGTGTCCGCCGCGTCGCAGGTCACCACCGGAGACGACGGCCGCGCCGACGCCCTGCCCGAGGGTGATGGTCAGGAAGTCCTCGTACGGCCGGCCCAGCCCGTAGAGGTGCTCGTACGCCGCCAGGGTGTTGACGTCGTTGTCCACCAGCACCGGCACGCCGAGGAGCTGGGTCAGGTAGTCGCGCAGCGGCATGTGCCGCCAGCCCAGCAGTGGCGCCTCCACCAGCCCGGTACGGCTGTCGACGAAGCCGGGGACGCCGAGCCCGACCCCGAGCAGCCGCGCGTCACCGGCCGCGGCGACGTGCGGCGCGAGCAGGTCGGACAGCGCGTCGAAGGGGTTGACGGCGGTCTCGTCGAACGGTGCGGAGAACGTGTCGAGGACGGTGCCGTCGAGGTCGGCACGCACGCCGGTGAGCCGCCCGGCGGCGACCTTGACCCCGATCGCCTGCGCGGCCGGACCCACCACCGCGAGCAGCTCGCCCGGTCGGCCACCCCGCGGGATGGCATCGTCGACCTTGCGGATGACTCCGGCCTCGATCAGCGATCGGGTGACCGCGGTGACGGTCGGCGGGCTGAGGCCGAGCCGCCGGGCGATGTCGGCGCGCGAGATCGGTCCGTGTCGACCGATCAGGGCAAGCACGGCGACCCGGTTGACGTCCCGTAGGCGCGCTCCCGAGGTCGCAGCCGTCATGGGGAGCACCTCCTTCCAGCAGTAAGTTCGGGGTCTGAACAAAGCTTCTGAAGATACTCTCCGGATGTCAAGGTCCCGTGATCAGACCGAGATCGTCGGCGATCGCCGCGGCCCCAGCGACAGACGGGCTGGCCCGCGCGCATCCGATGCCGCGGCCCTTCCGGAACGGGTCCCTGTTCGCGATACACCGGCGCGGGTCCGCCGACGGTCGTAGCGTGGATCGGGTGAACGGTGCCCACCTGACCCGGCGGCGGCTGCTCACGGGCATCGGCCCGGCCGCGGCGATGGCGGGCCTGTCCGGCTGTAGTTCGCGGGCATCCACGGCACCCGCGTCACCGCCGGGTTCGGCGCGGCGCTCGACGCCCCCGTCACCGGCCTCACCGTCCACCCGCAATGCGGCGGCGCTCCGACGCAAGATCGCCAGCCTGCTGGTGGTCGGTTTCCGCGGCGAGAAGCTCGACGACCACGACTGGATCATGACGGCGGTCAGGGACGGCCTCGGCGGCGTCATCCTGTTCGACCAGGACCTGCAGACGAAGGCCCGGCGCAACATCGTCTCGCCGGGTCAGGTCACCGCGCTGGTGAAGACGTTGCGACAGGCCTCGCCCGGGCGGCTCGTCGTGTCGATCGACCAGGAGGGCGGTCGAACCTCACGGCTGAACCCGAGCAACGGCTTTCCCGCCACGAAGTCGGAGGCCGAGATCGGCACCGAGGACTCCCCGCGCATGGGCACAGGCCATCGTCAACAGCCTCACCTCGATCGGCGCCAATCTCAACTACGCGCCCGTCGTCGACCTGGACCTGAACCCGGACAATTTCGCGATCGGTAAGCTCGGGCGCAGCTTCTCCCCCAATGCCGACGTCGTCGTCAGGAACGCGACCGAGGAGATCCAGGTCCACCGGGCCGCCGGCGTCAAGACCGTACTCAAGCCGACAGGATCGGCTGGAAGGGCGCCGTCGTAAGCGACGACATGCAGGCGGTGGCGATCACCCGCCGTTACGGCAGGGACGAGGCGGTCGCCATGGCGCTCGAAGCCGGCCTCGACCTGCTCGTGTTCGCCAATCAGCAGGTGTACGACGCGAGGATCGTCGACGAGACGCTCGACAACGTCGTCAACCTGGTCCGCACCGGACGCATCACCGAAGCACGAATCGACCAGTCGGTCGCACGGGTCGACGCCCTCCGCCCACAGCGCTGACCCGCCTCGCGTCACCGCGGTCAGTCGAGGCCGAGGCCGCGTCGGCCGGTGGTGTTGAGGTCGTCGGGCTGGAAGCGGTCGGGCCAGCTGCGCTCGTAGTGTTCCTCGGGGAAGTCGCCGGGGCTGGACCCGGTGCGGAAGGCGTCCCGGACGGTGGCCGCGTACTGCTCGTTGCGGGGGCACCAGGGGGCCGCCGGGATGTACATGACGTTGCCCCATCCCTGCTGGTTCCTGACCGGTGCCACGCTGTGGATCATGTCGCAGTGCCACCAGACGGAGTCGCCGGCCTTGACGTCGGGGATGCCGGCGAGGGCCTGCATGAGCAGGGGGTGCCAGGTCTCGTTGGCGGGGAAGACCTGGTTGACCGTGACGCCGCACATGTCGTCCTCGGGCACGTCGGGCAACAGCGGCCGCAGCATCAGGTAGGCCATGGCCTCGGGGATCGGCACGGTGTGCAGCACGCCCTGGTCGTGGTCCATGTCCGACAGTGCCGTCCAGCCCTGGAAGGTCCGGAAGGCGGAGCACATGGTGGTGCCGGGGTACTGCGGTCCGGCGGTGCGGTGGGCGGGGTCCCACGGGTCGTACTGCTCGACGGTGCCGTCGAAGAGATGCCGGAACGCCTTCTGGTAGGCGTCGGTCATCCACAGGTCCAGGGTGCCCGGATCGAGATGGGTGCCCAGGCCGTTGGAGTCGGCGCCTGCCGGCCGGCGGCGGATCCGGTCGGGGTAGAGCGAGTCGCGGTTCGGGTCGAACCACCGGACACCGTGGGACTCGTGCTTCCACTGGCTGTTGAGGAACGCCTGAACCCGCGCCATGCGGTCGCTCTGCCGGGCCTGCATCTGCGCCGGCGACCAGTAGATCGGGTAGATCTCGGGCTTGGACCCCACCCTGCCGAAGAAGTCGTCACCGGGGCCGCGGTAGTTGTCGAAGAACCGGTTGCTCTCGACGTAGTCGACGATGTCGCGGTCCCAGCCGAGGGCCTGCTGCCGGTCGAAGTGCCCGCGGACCACGATGCAGCCACGCTGGCGCAGCTTGTCCAGCGCTTCCGCCGGGACGGTGCCCGCCTCGATGTCCGCATAGTCGACGACCGGCCAGATCGTCTCGCCGCGCCCTCGGGCGGCGGCGATCTCGTCGACCTGGGCCCGGATCCGCCATTCGACGACGGCGAACACCTCTTCGACGGTGCGGCCGGAGGCGGCGATGCGGGCCCGTAGCGCCGCCTTGATCTGCCGGATGGCGCCCGGCAGGTCGGCCGGCGTCGATTGCCAGTGTGGCAGCGGCGGGAGCGGGGCGGTGGCCAGGGCGGGTTGCGCGTTCACGCGGGTCTCCTTCTAGTTAGGGCTCCTTCTCAGAAGGACTGTAGGGGCCTGGCGCCTTCTAGGCAAGACTCCTGACTAGAATCGGGGCGTGACCGCGACCAAGCCCTCGCTGGGACTGCTCCGCTCGCTGACCGACGAGCACGTGCTCCGAGAGTTGATGCGGGCCCGGCGCGTGACCCGGGCCGAGCTGGCGGCCCGAACCGGCCTCTCCAAGCCCACGGTGAGCGAAAGCGTGCGCCGGCTGACCGAAGCAGGGCTGGTGGTGGACACCGGGGAGCGGACTCCCGGGGGACGCGGCCGGGGTCGGGTCGGCTCCTACTATTCGCTGGCCCAAACCGTCGGTACCGCCCTGGTGATCGGCATCGCCCCCGACGGCGTCGTGGCCGAGTGCGTCGACGCGTACGGAGACACCCTCACCCGGACACGGCACGACATCAGCCGACTGGCCCGGCCCGAGCAGGTCGCCGCCGCGCTGCAGACGGCCGCCAGGCAGGCCCAGCGCGACGCCGCCTCCACCACGCGGCTGGCGGTCGTCAGCGCCGCCGATCCGGTGGACCGCGCCACCGGCCGACTGATCCAGCTCCCCGACGCGCCGTTCCTGCTCGGCGAACTCGACCCCGTCGACGTGCTGGCGCCGTACGTCGCCGGGCCGGTCGTCGCCGACAACGACGTGAACTGGGCGGCACAGGCCGAACGCGACAACGACCCGGCGAGCCTGCGCGACTTCGCCTACGTCTTCCTCGGCGAAGGACTGGGATGCGCGGTCGTCAGCGACGGCCAGGTGCGGCGCGGGCACCACGGCATCGCCGGCGAGATCGCGCACCTCATCACGGTCGGCCCGCACGGCCGGGCAACCCGATTCATCGACGTGTTCGGCGAACTCGGCCTGCGCCGCGCCGGCACGACAGCAATCGACGTGGACCGCCTCCTCGAGGTGACCACCGGCCACGAACCGCCAGCGACGGCCGCCCGCCATGCCGTGGGACAGGCCGTCAGCGCCGTCCTCGCTGCCGTCGTCGCGCTCACCGACCCGCAGCTGGTCATCATCGGCGGTCCCTGGGGAAGCCACCCGTCGATCCTCGACACCATCACCACCGCCTTCACGCGGCTGCCCCGCCACGTCGCCGTCCACAGCGCGAGACTGACCGAGGAACCGTCGCTGACCGGCGCACGGAACGACGCACTCGACCGCCTCCGCTCGGCCATCGTCGCCGCCCCCACGGCCACCCGCCGGGCGATGGACGCCATCGGCACCGCAGGTGTTCGCGACCCTGAACCTGCACCGGGACGCTGACCCCCGCAGCATGATGCGCCCCGTCCGGTTCGGACGGGGCGCATCGTCGTGTCAGCGGGCATATGGGCGGCAACGCCACCGCCGCACCGTCAGGCCCTCGCCAGCCGGCGACACCGCGTGGGCCGACGGGTCGGCGGCCGCCTCGATCCGCGGCGACCGGTCCGGCGGCAGGTGCGCCGGGTCGGCGATCACGACGACATCCAGCTCCCCGTCGACCATCATCTGCTCGACGGTCTCCCATGGTGCCCGGACGATCCCGTCCAGGCGATAGCCGCAGCGGCGTGTGTGGTTGAAACACGCGACGACGGCAGGCTCGAACGGCTCGATGTCGGCGGGGACCCATATCACGGCTATCTCCATGACCTCTCCTGATCAACGTCGTGGACGCGGGTCGATGATCAGGAGGTGCCGCGGCGGCGGGGGGCCCCGCTCCACCGGCCGGCTCGCGGCATGGGTGTCCACGGCCGCCGCTGTCCCCCCTCGGCACAGCGGCGACAGGGACGGCGGTGGTCCGGGTGCGGCCGACGACGCGGTCGGGTCGAAACCGGTGGCGGTGGCGGCAGGTGCGGTCGCCAGTGCCAGCAGTAGCGCCGGCAGCCCCGGTGGAGGATCGGCGGGAGGGTCCGGCGCCTGCGCCCTGGCAGCGGCCAC